>JAGNMU010000097.1 GCA_017991005.1 Gemmatimonadaceae bacterium
TGCGCGCAATCGCGCTGCCTCCCGCTGCCTCCGCCTCGACGGCCGCGAAATAGCGATAGGCACGACCTTCGGCCTCATGCCGGACGTACCCCTCGTCCTCGAGCGTCTGCAGCGCCGACAACACCGAGGTGTACGCCAACGGCTCGTCCAGCGCGTCCTTGACTTGCGTGACGGTCGCCGATCCAAGGCGCCAGAGGACGCTCATGACGGCAAGTTCGCGCGGCGGGAAGTGGATATGATCGGTCATGGTCTCGTGAGCTACTGGGTTTCCAGTAGTATGAGGCGTGGGTCCGATCTTGTCAACTGGTTTTTCAGTAGTCGCATTCGGCGCGGTTCATCCTGCCAACTGGTAGCGGCCAACCGATTGCCTGAAACGGCCGGCCAAAAGACGTCGCCGGTGCGAGAAGGCCTGGCCCACCAACTGCCGGCTGTCTTCGCGCGGGTTGGCGGTTGGCGGGCGACATCTCGCGGCTGCCTCAGCGTTGCCTGGCCAACCGTTTCAGGCAATCGGTTGGCGGTTTGGCGATGGCAGTGGGGGGGATTGTCCTTATTGCGCGGCGGCGTCGACGCGCTCGCGCAACCGGAACGTCATGCGCCGAATGATCTGGATTTCTCGAAGTAGCGCGTCGCCATCACCCGCCACAACGTCGAGTCGAACGGCCAGATCCAGATGGCTTTCCGTTTCGCTTGCGGAACCGATGGCAATGTCGAGGTATCGCGAGTACTGCGCCGGCGATTTCTGCGCTGCGCCTTCGGCGATATTGGCCGCAATCGACGCGGACGCTTTCAAGATCTGCCGACGAAGTCCCGGCATGCGGCGCGAGATCGCCGGAGAGAGCGAATCGGCAATGGAAACCGTCAGCGTCTGCGCGCGTTGCCACGCGCGGATCTTGGTGTGATCGGGCATGCCGCACGGTACGAACCACGAAGAAAAACCCCTCACCCTATTCACGCGTCGCCACTCTTCTCAACGAACGAGCAGTGACCCCGCGAACCCCAAACCGCCGACCGATTGCCTGAAACGGCCGGCCAGCAGATCTCGCCGAAGCACGCACAACGCTGCCCACCAACCGCCCACCCTTTCCGATGCGGGCCGGCAACTGCAATCGCCCACCAACCGGCAACGCTCTTCCGCACGGGCCGGCAGTTGTTGGGCGAGATTGGGCTGCTAGCTCAGCGCCACCCGGCCAACCGTTTCAGGCAATCGGTTGGCGGTTGGCCGTGGGCGGTGTTGGAGGGGGGCCTACTGCAGCTGGATGTAAATCGGCGTGGGCCACAACCGCAAAATCGACTCGCGCGACGTGCTCGGATTGTCGTTGCGCGACTTGGTGAACTGCTTCCAGCCGGCAAATTGCACCGGCTCTTTCTTGATATAGCTGTAGAACGAATCGCGTTTGAGCCAGGGCGCGCCGAATCCGTCCATGTGCATTACGATCTGCACCTTGGGGTCAAGCTTGATGTCCGACGCATTGGTGACGCCCTTCCGCGTAAAGCGATGCACCACCAGCACCTTGGGTGGCAGTTTGTATTTCTCGACGAGGTCGCCAAGGAAGCGCGTGGCGTAGTTCACATCCGCCGCATCATAGCTGCCGATCCGCTTGCCGGGGCGTGAGCCGTCCTTCATCGAAAATTCCGGATCGATCCCCAGGTGCACCTCGGGTCGCTTGAGAAAGCGCTCGAGCGCGGGCAGTTCCTGCTGCAGCGTGGAGAGCCCGACCTGCACATCCACGAACATGATGGCGTTCTTGCGTTTGGCCCAGCCGTACACCTTTTCGATCAGCACACTGTCCATGCGCAGGCGGTACTTGCCGTCTCGTCCCGGGTCCGCTTGCGCCACGACCGCAATGAGATGCAGTGCCGGCTGCACGGGATGCTGTGGATCGAGTCGATTCCACTCGGCCACTTCGCGATCGAGTCGGCGCAACATGTCGTCAGTCTCGAATTCGCCAAGGATGCCCATGCGCTGCGACAACGGATTCCCGTAGAACGCGATGATGCGCTTGGCTGGCAGAATCGATCCGGGAAGCGGCGCCGGCATCTTGGGCGGCCACAGCGAGTCGAGATCACTGCCGTTGTCCCGATAGGCGAGATGTTTGTCGCCGGCAACCGAACCCAGGGCACCCGTGGCCCGTTTGGCTTTCGTACTGCTGTCCTGCGATGTCGCGGTGCTGCGTTTGGCGGTGGGTTTGCGCTTCTTGGCAGGCGCTTTGGCCGACGACTTGCTCTTGGCAGCGCCGGCGGACGTTGTGGTGGCCTGCGCGCCGGACGGTGGCACGGCGAGGCTGGTTGCTGCACTGAATGCGAGCAGTCCGCAGACGACGCGGGTCAGTATGCGTCGGGCTGGCACGACAATGTCTTGCGCGGTTATCTGCGGACGGCGATCGACGGAGGAATTGGCAGGGATGGTCATGCGTGGAAAGATCACCGAGTGTCAGCGCCGCGTGCAGCGGTATCCGTCACAGGCTTGGGTTTGGATTTGATGCGCAGCTCACGGTCGATGCCGAGCCCGAGAGTACCGGTGGCTTCGGCACGGATCACCAGCCACTGCGTGCTGGCCAGCACGTCGAGCAGGCGACCGGTGTGCACCTGCCCGGAGAGCATCACCCCAGGCGCCAGTTGGCGATTGATCGCGTGTTCCACGCGGGCGCGTGTTTCTTCGAGTATGGGTTCGAGCGGCACGCGGGCGCGGGTACGCAAATCCGCGACCATGTCCGCCTTCTTGAGCCACGCGAGACCTCGAACCAACGCGCTCGCGGTGGCGACATCGAAATCGAGATCGGGCACCGCCAACGTGCGCTCGATGGTGTCCAGCTGCGGCGTCCCCACAAAGTACGCGTCACCTTTCACCGCGCCGTCGACGCCAACGGCCAACGCGACGCGTCCGTCACCCAAGGGATAGATCCGCGCGCTGCGAATCACGATCCGTCGACCGAACCGGGAGAATTTCCGCCCCACCACCTGCTTGGCGAGCAACGTGCTGGCGCCCTCGTAGGTCAGCAGGCCCTCCAGCATCAGGTGCGCGCTGTCGCCGACGGTGCGTGTCGCCTGAATGAGCGGCGGTAGCGTCGTGATGATGCGCGCCGGTCTCGGGCCGGAGACCAGCATCGGACGGGCCTGCAATCGGATATCCGCCACGAGCGCCGTGTCTTCCAGTCGAAAGCCGCCGAGTCGCACCGCCTCGGGCGCGAGAACGAGCCAGAGGCTGTCCTGAATGCGAATGCTCTTGTTCAGCAGATTGTACCAACGATCCACCCGCGTGCGCAGATCGAATCTGGCGATGCGCCGGTCCACATCCGGCAGTCGCCGTGACAGGATCGGACGCAGCGCGGAGACCACCTTGTCGGTGACGTCGATCTTGAACATGGTCACGCGACACTGATCGCGGTCGGTGTCCGTTTGCGGCCGAAGCGAGCGCACACGCGAACGCGAGCGAATCTGCCAATCGGGTGAGACGCTGAGATCGGTGCTGATGACCACATGTACACGCGGCCGAGTCCCGTCGGTACCACACGACGCGCTGACGGTGGGCCCGAGCATGGGATCGTACCACCCGCGGCCTTCATACGACACCACGGTGGAGAGCGTCAGTCTGGAGCTGTCAAAGGCAATGCTGAACGGCGTTCGCGTCGCGGCAAACGCGAAGGACTGACGGCGATTGGACGGCACCCCGATCTTCTTCTCGATGTCGCCAAAACGGCGAGGAACCGCGCGTTCGAGCGCCTCGAGCATCGGTTCGAGCGCGTAAGAAATCGGCGCGTCGACCACCGACGAATCCATCGGGGGCAGTTCTCCGCGTACGGTTGGTTTGGCATCGGGACGTGCGATAGCCGGCGCTACTGTCGTGAGCTCGTCCGATCCACAGGCGGCCAGCAGCAGTCCGGCGGCCAGCAGCGCGAGCCGGGGCATGGCGCGTGTTCGCGTGGACAATCGCATAGGCAATAGGTTACGGGGCGCGCGGCGAGCCCACCATGGCGACGCGCCACCCACCTTCAACCGTGTCTCATCCATGCACATCGATTTTGCCTCGCGGGTTGCGGTCGTCACCGGTGGCGCCAACGGCATCGGCCTGGCCACCGCGCAGCGCTTTGCGGAAAGCGGCGCGCGCGTCGCCATCTGGGACCGGGTTCGCGCCTCGGGCGAGGCCGCGGTCGACGCGCTTGTGGCCAGCGGGGCAGTCGCGCTCTTTGTCGAAACCGACGTCACCGATCGCGCGAGTGTCGAGGCCGCTACGGCCGCTACCGTCGCACGGTTTGGCGGAATCGACATTCTGATCAACAACGCCGGCATCACCCGCGATGCGCAGCTGGTCAAGGTCAAGGATGGTAGCGTGTCCGGCGGAATGAGCGAGTCAGATTTTGACGCCGTGATTGCCGTCAACCTCAAGGGTGTCTACACCTGTACGCAGGTCGTCGTCCCGCACCTGCTGGCCCGAGGCGGCGGCCGCGTGGTGAACGCCTCGTCGGTCGTGGCGCTCAACGGCAACTTCGGGCAAACCAACTATGTGGCCACGAAGGCCGGTGTCATCGGGATGACGCAGGTGTGGGCTCGTGAATTGGGACGTCGGAACATCACCGTCAACGCCATTGCGCCGGGCTTCATTGCGACGGAGATGACCGCCAAAATGCCGGACGCCGTGTTGGACGGCATGAAAGCGCATACCCCGGCGGGACGACTTGGTACCCCGGCCGATGTGGCCGCCGCCTACTGCTTCCTGGCGTCCGACTATGCCGCCTTCATCAACGGCGCGGTCCTGCAGGTCGACGGTGGCCTCGTGATCGGAACCTGACGTCGCCGGTGTGCGTGCATCCTGCGCTCTCCGTGCGAGCCTCTGCGTTCATCGTGCCCGGGTCGTCGCGCGTTTCGCGGGTTCGACCTTGGGCGCGGCGTATTGCATGCGACCCATGATCACGGCCGCACGCCGACTCGCGATCGACCCCCGCGGTGACCACCGCTTGGGTGACGGCAGCACGGCGGCGAGGCGTGCCGACTCATCGCGCGTCAGCGCGAATGCACTCTTGCCGAAGTGCGTGCGCGCCGCCGCCTCTGCGCCGTACACACCAGGACCCCACTCGGCGATGTTGAGATAGATGTCGAGAATGCGCTCTTTGGAGAGGATCAACTCCAGCCAGAGCGTGATGTACATCTCGAGTCCCTTGCGGACAAACGAGCGCCCGTTCCAGAGGAACAGGTTCTTGGCTACCTGCTGCGTAAGCGTGGAGGCGCCGCGCAGTTTGCCACCCCGTCGCTTGCGTTCGAGGGCGTTGTTGATCTCCACGAAATCGATGCCGTGGTGCAGGTAGAATCGATCGTCCTCAGAGGCCAGCACCGCGCGTCGCAGATTCGGTGACATCGCCGAGCGCCGGATTGAGTCGTGACGTGGCCACACCGGGCGGTCACCCGAGAGCAGCCGACCGATGGTCTGCTGCGCCATGACGGCCGACATCGGAGGATCGACCACCGTCAGCACGAGAATGACCGGCACTGGCGCGAGCAAGACGATGCAGAGCGCCCAGAACAGGCGCCGGACTATACGCCGCCAACCCTTTTTCGCCGCCGCCACTATGGTTCCCGCAGATGCGCGGGGGTATCCGGCGGTTGGCGACGCCAGCGCCGATGTTGCCAGAAGTATTGTGCTGGATACTCGCGAACGTACCGCTCGAGCATCTGCGTGTAGGTGAGCACAATGGTGTCGATATCCGACTCCTTGTCACCGGTCGGGTGCACGGGCACCGGCTCGATCACGACGGCGTATTTGCCGCTGGGTTGCCGCACGATCGCCACGAACAACACGGGGACGGCAAAACGCAGGGCAAACACGGCCGGACCGCGCGGCGTTTTCGCCGGTCGACCAAAAAACGGCACGAACGTGCTGGCCAGGCCCAACGCATCGTGATCACTCACGAACGCGACACAGCGATTGTCGCGCAGCGACCGTGGCGTCCGGCGCACGGCGTCTTTGTCATGAATGACCTCCATGCCAATTTTGCGACGCGTGCGTCCCACATAGGCTTCGAAAATCGGATTCGCCATGCCGCGCGCCACCACGTCGATCGGCACGCCGCGCGCGGCGAAATACGCACCGCCGAATTCCCAGTTGCCCAAGTGACCGGTGACCAGGATGACGCCTTTGCCCTGGGCCAGTCCGGCCTCCACGTGATGCCATCCATCCACCCGCTCCACGCGCGCCAGAATATCCTCACGTGACGTACCGGGCATGACGGCGGTCTCGATCGACGTGCGTCCGAGACTGTCGTAGGACGCCGCCGCCATGGATTCGACCTGGGCGGGCGTCAATTCGGGAAAGGCGGCCGCAATCTGCCGCTCGACCACACCGCGGCGGATGCCGATCGGACGATACGCAAGCTGGGCGATACGACCGCCGACCCAGCTGGCGGAACGCCAGCCCAGCAAGCGGAGTGCCCCGACGGCAAGCCGGGTGCCCACGTATTCAAGGCGGTGCGAAAGCGTGGGAACCTTGGCGGAATCGGTCATGGAGGGCGAAAGATAACGCAGGATGCGATAGCTTTCGCCGGGATGACGCTCTCTGTTCGGAATTCAAGCCGGATCGGCTCGTGACCCCCGTCGGCGCGCCCGGTGCACCGAACTCGGTGCAGGCGCAGAAGCTGGCGCAGCTTGGGCTGGTGCTCAACGCGATGCTGGCGATGGTCAAGCTCGTGGCGGGGATCGTCGGCCATTCGTACGCGCTGGTGGCCGATGCCATCGAGAGTGCAACGGATATCCTCGGATCACTGGTGGTGTGGAGTGGCCTGCGCATCGCCAGCCGCTCGCCGGACGACCGGTACCCGTTTGGATATGGTCGCGCTGAACCGCTGGCCGCTGGCGCGGTGGCCGCATTGATGCTGGGCGCGGCGGCGGGCATCGCCATTGAAGCGATTCGCGAAATCCGCACGCCGCACCATGCCCCGGCGCCCTTCACGCTCGGTGTGCTGGCCGTCGTGATCCTGGTCAAGGAGCTGATGGCCAAGCGTGTGCTCCGCGTGAGCGAGGCCAGCGGCAGCGTCGTTGTGCACGCGGATGCGTGGCACCATCGAGCCGATGCGATCACCTCGGCCGCTGCATTTGTCGGTATCTCGGCGGCCCTGCTCGGCGGTCCGGGTTGGGAGCCGGCCGACGATTGGGCGGCACTCGTGGCAGCGGGGATCATCTGTGTGAACGGCAGCCTGCTGTTGCGTGGGGCGACCCGGGATCTCATGGATCACGCGCCCGATGCGCCGCTGTTTGAGGCCGTCAGTGAGGCGGCGGCCCGGACGCCTGGTGTGCTGGCCATCGAAAAGCTCAAGATTCGCAAGAGCGGCACCGGACACTTCGTCGACATTCACGTCCAGGCCGATCCAGCGCTTTCGTTGCACGACGCGCACATTCTCTCGGGATGCGTCAAAGGCGCCATCCGGGAGCGCGTACCCTCGACCCTCGGCGTCCTCATTCACATGGAACCGTTCGAACCGGAGCACCAGCCATGACAGCGACCGGACCAACGTTTCACCTGCTCAATCACGACGAGTGCGAAGCGCTCCTGACGTCACAGCACGTTGGGCGCATGGCCTTCTCGTTTCGTGACCGCGTCGACATCGAACCGATCCATTACGTCTATCGTGACGGACGCATCTACGGGCGCACGCAGATCGGCACCAAAGTCGATGTGCTGGCGCACCATCCGTGGGTGGCCTTCGAAGTGGATCACATCACGGCGCTCTTTTCGTGGAAGAGTGTGGTGGTGCACGGACGGGTCACGTTTCCCGATCCCAACGGCGCGCCGAACGAGCAGGAACAGTTCTTCCGCGGTGTCGAGGCCTTTCGTTCGCTGGTCCCCGACGCCTTTACCGAGAGCGACCCGACCCCGGCACGCGAGTTGGTCTTTGTGCTGATCGTGCAAGACATGACGGGACGCTCCGCGACGCCGTCACGCGGGGCGACATCATGAGCAAAGGATCCTCGCGTGATGCCTCGACCGGGGCGCCAGACGGATTCGGCGTCAAAGGCGGCGCGCGCAATGGGACGCTGCCGGAGTCGCTCAAGACGCTGCGCCTCGAGCCGGTGACGCCCGAGGACAAACTCAAACTGGGCAGCAAAGCGGCGCGTGTGGACGACCCACCACCACGCGCCGAGATCGAAGCCGCGACCGCGCAACTGCTGCAGCGTCTGACGGACTTGCAGGATGCCTTTCATGCCGACCGGCGGCACGCGCTGCTGCTGGTGTTGCAGGGGCGCGATGCCGCGGGAAAAGATGGCGTGATCAAGACCGTGTACGGTGCCTTCAATCCCACCGGCGTGAGCGTGGCGTCGTTCGGTCCGCCAACACCGATCGAACTCCGTCATGATTTTCTCTGGCGGGTTCATCAGGTGGTCCCTGCACTTGGCATGGTCGGCGTGTTCAATCGGTCGCACTACGAGGATGTGCTGGCCGTCCGGGTCCGTGAACTCGCGCCGGAGTCCGTGTGGCGACCACGATACAAGCAGATCAACCATTTCGAGCGGATGCTCGCGGAGAATCGCGTCGTGATCCGCAAGTGCATGCTGCACGTGTCGCGCGAAGAGCAGCGTGAGCGACTGACGGAGCGGCTGGACGATCCGCGCAAGAATTGGAAGTTCCGGCTGGACGATCTTGAAGATCGCGCGCGCTGGGACGCCTATACGTCCGCATACTCGGAAGCTTTGACCAAGTGCAGCACCGAGTGGGCCCCGTGGTACGTCGTACCGGCCGACGACAAGACGGTTCGCAATTTTCTGATCGCGCGCATGCTCGTTGAGACGCTCGAATCGCTGGATCTCCGGTATCCCGAAATGGATCCCACCGTACGAGAGGCGGCGAAGGGGTTTCAGTGATGGTGGTGCCGCGCGCCCTGGCGGTGAGTGTCGCACTCATGTGCAGTGCGTCGCTGCTGCACGGGCAGCCGGCAATTGAACGGCTGCCCGCCAATGTGCGCGGACCTGAAGTGGTGGCGCGGGTCTTTGACCGAGGATCGGGACTGACGGCCGGCACGGTGTTCACCTTGACGCGTGGTCCCGTCGGCCGCATCTGGCTGGGCACAGACGACGGCGTGTTCGTGTCGGCTGGTGGACAATGGAAACCGGCGGAGATGCCGCCCATCGAGTCGCGTCAGGTCCGCGAGATTGTCTTTGACAGTGCAGGGGGTCGCTGGTACGCCACGCGGACGGGCGCGTTCGTGCTGCGCAACGGTAGCTGGCAGTCGTATGGCGTGGCGGAGGGCGTACCGGGGCCGGTGGTGTACAGCGCGGTCAGTACGAACGCCATCGACGGCACTCCACGTATGGTGTTGGGCGCAGCCAAGGGTGTCTGTGTTATCAACGGCGCGCGGTGTGAGCCACTCGCGTTGCCGCAGGGCATTGGCACGCTGGCGTTCATGGTTCGCGCCACGACGGGCGCCGATGGCACCGATGAACTCTGGGTGGCCAGCGCGAGCGGCGGCGCGGCTCGCTTGCGTCGCGGCGCGTGGACGGTCTTTACCGAATCCGAAGGGCTCAAGACCCTGAGCGCGGAAGACGTGATTCTTGGTCCGGCCGGTGTGTCGGACCCGGTGGTGGTGGTCGGGCGCGAGGGCGTCTTCACGCTGCGCCGTGATGACTCGGGTGGCGAGCGTTTTGTGCGTGTGCCCGGATCGCCCATACTGGCGTATCGCGGTGCCTGGATCACGCCGCCTCAGGCCCCACCCGAGCTGTGGATCGGCACCTCCGACGGTTTGGTGACGCGGTACCGCCAGGGTCGGTGGGCGATGCTCGCCATTGCTGAATCGCTGCGACACGGGCAGGTGACGGTGCTTCGCGGTGTGGTATACGACAGCGTGACGCGACTGGTGTACGTCGGCACCCGCGGCGACCAACTGATGCGCATGTCGTTTGGCGCGGCCACGTCGTATGCGCTGCCCGGCCTCGCGTCGCGCGACTTCGTGGCCGAGATCGCGCAGTATCCCGGCGACCGAAAGCGCAACGCACTGGTGATCTCGGCCGGGTCCGTCAATCTCATCGATTCGCTTGGGCGTGCAATCACGCTCGAATCGCCGACCGCACCGCAGGCGACAAACAATGCTGCGGGGTACTACGGCGTGCTGATGCCACGCGCCGCGGCGTCTGCCCCTGCGTCTGCCGCCGCCGCAGGACGCGATGATTCGGTGGCCGCGTTGGTGGGCACCGGTCGTGGAATTCTGCGATACGATGGCCGCGCGTGGAACGCGATGCCTGGCGCGGAAGGGGCGTTCGCCCGCGATATCAAGCGGCTGCCGCTTCCCGACGGATCGGAGGCCGTCGTGGCGGCGACCTCGCTGGGTGTGAAAATGTGGACCGGCACGCGTTGGACCTCGATGCCGGGGCTGCCCACATTCGAAGCGGCTGCGGTCAACGCCGTGACGGCGAGTGATGGTGTGCAGTTGATCATGGGCTCGGCGATCGGCGTGTTCACCATGACGCGGAGCGGCGTGCGTTTTGATTCCGTCCGCACGCGCGACATGGAGCACCGGGCGTGGTTTGGCTCGCTCTGTGCCATGCGGTCGGGAGGTCGCACGCGCGTCTTCGTCGGCACCGATCAAGGCACGGTGTACTGGCGTGACGCCGATAGCATATCCGCGTGGCATACGCTGCCGGAGAGACTGGCTGGCTCGATCGGTGCCCTGTCGAACGTTCCACTCGCGTGCGCGGATAGCACCCGGCTCTTTGCCGGCTCGCGCCTCGGACTCTCCGTGTTTGATGTCGCCGCGACGGATCCTTCCGCGTGGCGCCTGGCGGCACTCTTGGGTCGTGAAGACGGGCTGGCCGCCAACGAAGTGAGCGCGATCGGCCGGGTGCGCAACGGTCGTGTGTGGGTTGGCACCGTGTTCGGCCCCTCGCTGGTTGATATGTCGCAGGCCAGCATCGCACCGTCCGCACCCTTGGCCGTGCGCGTGTTTGATGATCCGCGCGGTCCACCGCTCGAAAGTGGTGTGCACGTTCCGTCCACCCATGCGCAGCTGCGCGTGGACTTCTGGATCGACAACGCGCATCGCGAGGAGGACTCGCGCTTTCTCCTCGAGTGGCGCCGCGAGGACGAGTGGTTTTCGTCGACGGCGTCGCTGATCGATGTGAATTCGACCTGGAGTGATGCGACGACACGGTATATCACCGGCATCAGCCCTGGTTCGTATCGACTGCGTGTGCGCGGCCGGGATTTCGCTGGTCGCGAGTCGACGCCAGTGGAGTTCCGCATCGTGATCGATGCCCCGTGGTGGCGTTCCTGGCCGGCGGTGCTGGCGTACGCCTGTGGGCTCGTGGCCGTGTTGGTGGCGCTCTATCGGTGGCGCGTTGGCGTGCTGCGTGCCGGCACGGCACAACTCATCGAGAGCGACAAGCGGTTGCGCGCGAGCGAGGGAAAATTCCGCGCCCTGTTCGATCGATCGACCGACGCGCACCTGCTGGTCGAGCGTGGACAGATTGTCGGGGCCAACGCCATGGCCGCCCAGCTGTTTGGTGCACCGGCTGGTGCAGCACTCGTCGGCCGCGCCCTCGCCGATGTCCTGCCGGCGCATGTCGACGCCGTGCCCGGTCGCGGTGCACAGGACGTGACCCTGCATCGCGCCGACGAGATGGTACCGGCGCAGTTGACTGTGACCTCGATTACCACGGATGCGGGGCCGATGTTGCACCTGGTGCTGCGCGACCTCACGGAGGTGCGTGCGGCGGAGCGCGCACGCGAGCGCATGGAAGCGCACTTGCGAGAACGCCAGCGGCTTGAGTCGCTCGGCACGCTGGCCGGCGGCGTGGCGCACGACTTCAACAATCTGCTGGGCGTTATTCGCGGCAATGCCGAACTCGCCGACGACAGTCTCGACGTGGGCTCACCGGCGCACGAGCATCTCGAATCGATCGTGGATGCGAGTGATCGAGCGCGTGACCTGGTGCAGCAG
>JAGNMU010000535.1 GCA_017991005.1 Gemmatimonadaceae bacterium
GTTCCGATCATTTGACGTACGCGTTGCGTGGGGCTCACTCGCGGCTGGCGTCGCGCACGCCCGGCATACGCGCCAGGTCCCGATCAAATGTGACGAGGTCGAGGCCCTCGCGCACGTAGTCGGCGAGAATGAGCCGGTCCATGAGTCCGGGCTTCTCCGACGCCCTTGAAGCGGAATCGGCAGCCAGCACGGCCCGCGCCACACCGGTGCTGCGCACCCGCGTGTCATTGAGCAGCGCGCGCATGGCACGCACCGTGTCGCCATGGGAGACGCGATAGTGATGTCGCAGCGCGAAATAGAGCTCACTCACCACCAGATCGGAGATCACAACCGGTTCCGGGGCGCTCGCCACCAGCTCGCGCGCCCGTTCAGCCTGATCGGCGGGCGTCCCGGTGAGCAGTCGCAACGCGACCGAGGTATCAAGACCTACGCTCATCGGGCCCGCTTGATGGGTCGCGACTTTTCCGGCGACGTGGTCCGGCCGCGCGCGATGCTCGCCCGGACGGCCGACATGTCGTGATCGTCGACCGCCCGGGCCTGACGTTCGAGTACCCCGAACCAGGCCGGGCGCCACGCGCTGGCCGCTGCAGGCTCCTCTCCCGGACGCGGGGCGTCAGCCGGCGAGTCGAGGACATGCCGGACGCCGTCCGCGACCAGCTCTCGAACCGTGCGCCCGCGTCGGGCGGCCTCGACCTTCAGGCGTCGATAGAGGAGGTCGTCAAACTCGATGGTGGCTTTCATGAGAACAAGGTAACCAGCTTGCTGGGCGATTGCCACGGCGCGGGCCGGCGGTCGACGCACGCGGATCCGCAAGCCGTTCAATCCTTCGTTGTCTAAGTCTCACCTCCGTGGTGTCTAGAGTTCTGACTTCATCGGTTGTCTTGGCCCGATTTCGCAGACCTGAGACGTGAGAGATCGTGATTGCCCTCTGTCGTCTCGTCTCTCGGCGGCACCGGGCCAAGACAACCGATGAGGTCAGAACTCTAGAAACTGAAGACTGGAGACTCTCGGCATTTCTTGATTCTGTGCGGCCTTGTGGTAAGAATCTTTCCGAAGTCGGCACCTATGACGGCAGAAGACGTCCGTGGCTGCGACAATGACCCTTCAAAACCCACGTCCACATGATCAAAGCACGACGCATTTGGCTAGCGGCTTCACTCCTGTTGTCGATGCCCGGGTGCACCGAGCGAACGACCGGACCCAAAGCGATCGCAACGGTTTCCATTTCGCCCAACACGGGAACCTATCGGGTTGGCGAGACGGCTCAGCTGACGGTCACGACTTTCGATGCATCCGGCGATGTGGTGTCCGACCTCAAGCGTCCGGCGACCTGGACGACCAGCAATGCCGCCATTGGCACGATAAGTGTGGCGGGAATGTTCACAGCCGTAGGCGGCGGGAACTCCGTGACCATCACCGCCAGGGTTGATGGCAAGAGCGGCACTGCACAATTCACGGTTCTTGCCCCCGTGGCGACGGTCGCCATCACCCCGACGAGCACCACTGTGAATGTCGGGGCCACCACCAATCTTGCCGCCGAGCTCAAGGATGTCGGTGGCAATGTGCTCACCGGCCGGACAATCGACTGGCAGTCCTCGAACCCCGCCATCGCAACGGTCTCACAGTCTGGTGTGGTGACCGGCGTCAGCAGCGGCGGCCCCGTGACCATTTCCGCCACGAGCGAGGGCAAGACCGGCACCGCACAGCTCACGGTACCGCTCCAGAGTCTGCCGCTCACCGGCGTGGTCACCGATGAAGCAAGCGTTCCTATTGCCGGTGCATCGGTCGATATCATGCAGGGATCGACCGTCGTCGCCACGGTGCTCACCAACGCGCAGGGGCAGTTTTCCCGCCCGAATACGCTCGTCGGAAATTACGACCTGCGCGTCAGCAAGTCCGGATACTTGCCTGCGACGGTGCAGGCGCAGGTTGCGGCGCCAACCGGTGCCAACGTCACGATTCGCCTGAATACCGATCATGTTGCCACCGCCGTGACCGTTGGCAATCGGATGATCTCGCGCGCGGGTGCGAACTATGTGGTGGAGATCGATGTCGCCGTGCTCGACCAGAATGCGGCGCTGGTGCCCCTGACCACGGGCGCATTCAGCATTCCGAGCTCGAACCTCACCATCTCGCTCGTCAGCGCTCCGACCACTCTGGCCAATCCTGTCGCCGGGAGCTACGCCACGACGCTGCTCATTGATCAGAGCACCCAGATCGGAACCCTCGACGCGCAGAACCTGCGATTGCGTGGGGCGCGCGGGGTCATCGACGGCATGACCGCGGGAGATGTGATCGCGCTCAGTGCCTATGCGACCAGTGGACTCCTGGGAGCCAATTGGACGGTGTTCGCCAACGGCTTCACCGCCAACGGGCCTTCCCTCTACCCGTCGTTGGATGCCCTGAGCACGCTGGTCGGTGGCGGCGCGGTGTTCTCGCAGTCGTTGAGCCGAAGCATCGACTATGTCCGGGTGAATGCGACAGCGGCGAACAAAGCCGTCGTCACGTTTGCCGGCGGATCGGACAACAACTTGGGCAGCTTCATCGCGGCACTCGCCGACGCCCGTGCGGCGAACGTGAAGGTGTTTGGGGTGATGTTCGGCACCGTGAACCAGCGGGATGTCTCGAACCTGACGATTAATTCGGGCGGCGCCATCGCGCAGTTCACGGATACGCGGCAGATCGGTCCTGTCTCCAAAGCCATGTCGAGCATCATGCGCGGGAATTTCAGCTTCTACCGGACGCGCTGGACCGTCACAGGCAGCTCCCTCACGGCCTTCAACGGCGTCATGAATATTCAGACGGCGCGGGGCGTGGTGCAGGCGCCGTTCTACGTGGATTTCCCATAGTCGCGAACGGTTACTGCACGGCATTTCGGCAACCGCCGTCGCGGGCGCGCGCGACGGCGGTTGCGTTTATCCACTGACGCACCACGCACATCCTCTAGTTGCAGCCTCGCGATCCGAAAAGCAGATCCGGTCCATTCGCGAAGATGCCTGACGGCCCCTGCCCGCGTGCCAGAAAACCCGGAGAACCGCCCATCAGCACGCCGTCGGTCGGCAAACCGCTGATGGTTCTCCAGTCAATGCCCGCAGCACCAGGTGAGACTGCCATCGACGTCCACGTAATTCCATCGAAGCGAGCGACGTAGCCGCGGCTACCGGCAACATAGACATCGTTCGGCCGCGCCCCCCAGACGCTCCAC
>JAGNMU010000098.1 GCA_017991005.1 Gemmatimonadaceae bacterium
GACTGGAATCGCTTGTTGTCCGGATGATAGCTCCACTCGGAACTATAGTCCTTGCTGCTGTAGAGCACCGCAATGCGGCCACCAATGAGGACCGCGTCGAGATGCTCGTGCACAAGGTTGTCGCCCCATCCGTTCATCTCGTGCGACGTGGTTGGTGGACCATTGTCGAACACGAAGAATGACCGATACAACACATGCGTGTTGGGCAGCGGAGCCAGCGGTCCGGCAACCCGCGTGATCTCTTCTCGTGCAGTCTTGTGAAACGCGCCGTCCACGTCGTGGTTGTGATCGTCCACAAAGAGCATGCCACCGCGCTGCAGATACCGGCGCAACACCGACGCCTCCTTCTCGGTGAAGCGCACCGGAAGGTGGCCGGTCAGATACACCAGCGGATACTGGTACAGCGCCTCCGACGCCAGCGGAACGATCACGCCCTGCGGGGCAACGGGCAGCGAGGTGTAGCGGGCGACTGCGTCGATCACATTCGCCGGCACCATCGGCGCCGAATCCCAGTCGCCCGAGTCATACTGTGCCGTGGCGAACACAAACGGCTCTGATGCGTGCGCCCGGGTCACGGTGGCCCCCCACGCGACCAGTTCGCATCCGGCACACGCGTGATGCCACCCAACACCCGCCGCGCCCGAACAAACGCGTCGGTGAGATCGACGGCGGCCGAGTCTGCGCGGTAGAGCGTCAGTAACGCCGCCAGCGCGTCGGCAAAGGCGGGCGCGTCGCTCAGCGATTCAAGACGCAACAACGCCAGCGAGTCGCGCGCCGCCGACGCGTCGCGCAGTGTCAATCGCGCCGCGGCCAGCAAGCGGCCTTCGCGCGCCGCCGCCGTTGGCGGCAGCATATCGCGGGCCGTACGCGAATTCACCGAGCCAGTGTCCTTGCCGGCCAGACGAATCTTCGCCAGGTCGAGTATCACCGCCGGCGGCTTGCCACGCAGATACAACCGAGACGCCGCACGCGCGCGCTCGATCGCCTCGAGCGCGATACGCATGAACGGAATCGCCGCGTGCGGATCGGATTGCTCCAACGCCCGGCCCGCGTCCCACATCGCGTTGTATGCCTCGAGCAACGGCTTGTTGATGGCGATCACCGGCGAATCGTCACCCTCCTCCAGCATGCCCTGCGAATTCACGCCGGAGAGTGCCAACTTGCCTCCGATCGCTTCGACGCCGTGATCGTGACCGTCGTCAGCCGAGTGTGAGTGTTCGCCACCCGCCTCGCCGGTCAGCCGCTGAAATACCGCGTCACCAACAGCCTGTCGCAGTCGGCCCTGATCACGGGCGAGTTTGCGCGACTCGTCGCGCAGCACGTCCTTGGACAACTGTGGACGCTTGCGATCGAGACGTTCCGTGAGCAGCAGCAGCATGCGTTGACTGAGCAGCGACTTGTCCACTTCAGGCGGCGGCGCGGGCTCGACCGCAATCGAGTCGTACTCCGACGGCCGCGCGATTCGAAACGAGCGCGTTTCGCTGCTTCCGGCTTCACGACCTGCAGCAGGATGTGCGTCCCGTGCGATGGCACGCACATGCACCATATCGCCCGGGCCGAGGGCGAGCGACGCCAGATTGAGCGTGCCCTGCAGTGTCGCCTCCCGCGCGCCGCCCAGCGCCCGCGATGCCACGCGCTCCGTCCGCACGGTGAACTTCTCCCCTTCGCCGGTGCTGACAATCACTTCAAACTCGGCGCGCATCAGGCCGAGATCGTCGTGCAGACGCGCAGCCAGTGGCAGTGACCCGGTCGCCGTGCGCAGCACGCTATCGCGCGGAGGGGCGGTCAACGTGACGCGCGGAAGCGAATCGGCAACACCTTCAATGAGGAGCAGTCGGGCGAATTGGTCCCGCCAGACCCGCACATCCAGCGGACCACTCGTCGCCATCACGGTGGTCGCCCACGCGGTGTTGGACGCGCCAGCGGTATCCCGAAGCGCCGCACGCACGGGCGGTTGCGAGGTATCAGACAATGCACGCACGAGCACGCGATCGGGCAGTGCGCCGCCGCCAACCACGTCAATGCGCGATCCCGCCAGCGCGCGGAGCGACGCGACATCGCCGAGATCAACAGACGGTTGCCCACTATAGGCCGGCGGCGTAATTCGCACGCGCCATGCACCGATGGGTGTGGCGCGCGCGGCGGTGCGCGCTGCTGCGGCCTCGCCCGTGCCATCGACGACACGCTCCACCGTCGACGTGGTTCGTGACGCGGATGCCGCCAGAAGCAGCGCGCCAACCACCAACGTGATCGGCCAGCGCAGCTGCGTCCGCGCCACCTGCGACAGAGCGAGGTTCGAACGCTCGAGTGGCTCACGGGCCGCCTTCGCGATCATTGCGGCAAGCAGTGGTGAGCGTGGGAGCGACGAACGCCACTGCTCCACCCAGGTGGCAATCGCGAAGTGCCCCGGGCCATGTTCTTCAACCCAGAGCGCGGCCCGCTCCAACGTCACGGTGCCAGCGCGGAGGCGCATGGCAATCAGCAGACCACAGCCGACGATGATTGCCGTCACTGCAGCGAACGGCTCACCACCAAACCACCCCACGTGGAGCGCCAAGCGGCACACGTTCCACGTGATCAGCCCGGCAGCAATCGACACCAAAACCGCGCGCGCCCAGATGATCCATGACAGTCGACGCTGCACACGCATCACCGCGTCAATCACTGCGTCCGTCGCGGCCTCTGCCTGCGGATCGGAGGGCCGACGCGCCTCGTCGCCGTGATGGCGATTCATGTCAGTCGAGAGCGACGTCATGCGACCGCCTGCGCCGTACGCGCGCGCAGCACGCCTTCAACCAACAGCAACACCACCGCCAGTCCTAACAGCGTCGGCACGATCCACGACGAACGCCGCGTGCCGACCGACGCGTCCACGGAAAATGCCGGAGCCGCCGCCATCGCGGTCCCATCGACCGTCACGGTCGTGAGACGCTGCACAGCGGCCAGGTTGTTCGATCCCGCGTCCGCTCCAGTGCCTGCACCTGCGCCTGCACCTGCGCCTGCACCGGCGCGCGTGCGGCGCGGCACGCACGGGGCCAGCAACCGGTCGAACAGTGCGTTCGCCGATGCGGAGAGCAACACATCGCTGGCGGGCGACACCGGCACCGCCACGTCACGGTCACACGAGGCGTCGTACGCGCGCTCGAGACTCGCGGTGCGTCCATCGCTCCACCACGCGAGGATGCGCACCGCATGATCCATCGGCGGCGCACCATCGCGAGCGAACGCGGCGCGGATCGGCCATGGTCCCATCAGCGCGTGCCCGGACGACACCACGGCGACCGCCGAGTCGCCGCGCGCGGTGGTTGCCTGCCAGCCCGCTGGGACGCCATGCAGCGGCCAGCGCACGCGCACGGTGCGCATCGGTTGACCATCACGTCGCGTGGTCGATCCGGCGGAGTCAGATGTCAGCCAAATGGTATCGGCACGCGGCACCAGCACGCCAGCGGTCCGTCGACGTGCGGCATGCCACGAGAGTGCCGCTCGAATCGGATCATCGATCGCGACCGAGCGGGACGCCGCATCGTCGTCGACGATGACTGGCTTGGGGCGCAGCGATGCCGACGTCACGTCGAGTGCGGAATCAGCCACGGTGACGGGCGCACGCGTGTGCATCGTCACGCGACCCGGCCATGCTGCACGCCAGTGACGCAACGCCGCTGTCGTGGTATCAGGCGCCTGCGCCGTCAGCAGATGCAAATCGATCGAGTCGACACCCGCCTGCTCCGCAACCACGCGTGCCGCGTCTCGCCACGCGATCGGAAAGAGCGACGCGGCATTGAAGGGCTCCGCCTCATCGCCATTCCCCGCCGCATTGGCGCGCCACCGCATCACCACCTGGGCGTCCGGCGACGCGAACATCGCGCGAACGGCCGCCGAATCGACCACCACGTCGGCGTCCGCAATCACCAGCACCATACGTGATGCCACCGACGGACGCCACGTCGGTCCGCTTGCCGCCAATCCCGCGCAGAGCAGGGCGGCGATACGCAGCGCCAGCAGCAGCAGATCACTCGGACGCCGCGTGCGCGAAATGGCACGGACGTCGCGCTCCGGCAGAAACCGTGCGGTCGGCAAGAGCAGTTCCGGCGGTCGCCGCACCGACAACAGATGCAGGGCCGCCACCACCGCACTGGCGGCCAGCGCGGCACCGAATAGCCACGGCAACGCGAGCGCAATCATGCGCGCACGTCGGAATTCGCACCATGATGGTCGCGGCTGCTGCCGGCCGCGATCTGCCGCACCACCCGAACGATCGACGCATCGGTCTGCACTTCGACATACCCCGCACCGCTTGCGCGCCACCGCTGCGCCACGTCGGCGCGAAAGGCGTCGAAGCGGCGGCGATATTCACTGCGCACGCGAGCATCCATCGGACGTTCCAGCGCCGCCGTATCCGGATCGCGCGCACGAAATGCGCCGCTCGGCAATTCCAGCTCGGCGGCCGCGACCACATGGATGCACTCCACGATGCCGCCTGCGACCGTTCGTTGTGCGGCCGCCCGCAGCAGTGCATCCGCATCACCCAGCAGGTCTGACACGATGACCACACGTGCCATCGCCGGAATGGTGGTCAGCAGCGGCGTGAGCGGCGCGGCGCCACCGACCGTCTGCTGATCCAGCAGGCGCGCCAGTTCGCCTACCGTGCCGCGTCGCGTTCGCGCCGACAAACGTGCAGGTCCATCGCGACTGACCGCCAGAAGACCGACGGGATCACTCGATGCGTGCGCCACCGCTGCCAGCCCGACGGTCAGCGCGCACGCCACACTCCACTTGGTGTCGGACGCGTTACCGTCAGCGTCCGGCTCCGGATACGCCATGCTCGCCGACGCATCCACCACGAACCAGGTCGGCAACACAGCGCGATCGTCGGTCAGACGAACAAACGCGCGATCACTCCGCGCGAGCAACTTCCAATCCAGCTGCCGCGGATCGTCACCCTGACGATACAGGCGGTATTCGGTGAACTCGCCCGAGGTACCACGTTGGACACTGCGGTGCGCGCCTGGCAACGCCGCGCCAACGGCGCGGCGCGCCGGCCAGCGCACGCCACGCAACGCGTCCAGCAACGGTCCGTACGTACGAGAAGACACGCGGGCGCCTCGTCGGCGCGATCAGCCGGGTAGCGCGCTGGCCGGTGGCGCCACGTGCGCCAGCAGCGCCTCGACGATCGGCTCCGACGACACGCCATCGGCCTCGGCCGCGAAGTTCGGCAGAATACGGTGACGCAGCACTGGCAGCGCCACACGCCGCACATCGGCTGGTGACACCACCGCGCGGCCCGCCAGCAACGCCGCCGCCTTCGCACCAAGTATCAACGCCTGTCCGGCGCGAGGTCCCGCACCCCAACGCACGTACTGTTTCACCATCGACGGAATATTCGCTTCGCCTGGACGCGTCGCCCGCACCAGATGCGCCGCGTATCGCAACACGAGATCGCTGCATGGCAACTCGCGCACCAGTCGTTGCAGCGCCATGGCCTCCTCGGCGCCAAACACGGGTACGATCGGCTCGCCACGCCGCCCCGTCGTGGCGCGCAGAATGTCGATTTCTTCCTGCTCCCCGGGATACCCAACGCGAATGTCGAACAGGAAACGGTCCAGCTGTGCTTCGGGCAGCGGATACGTGCCTTCCTGTTCGATGGGATTCTGCGTGGCAAGCACGAAGAACGGCTCGGGCAGTCGCATCGTCTTGCCCGCCGCCGTCACGCTGTGCTCCTGCATCGCTTCGAGCAACGCGGCCTGCGTGCGCGGCGGGGCACGATTGATCTCATCCGCCAGCACGATGTTCGCAAACACCGGGCCCTGGACAAATCGAAAGGCACGCGCGCCGCCCGCCGACTCTTCAAGAATCTCCGTGCCCGTGATATCACTGGGCACGAGGTCGGGGGTGAACTGGATGCGCCGGAACTCGAGTCGCATGGCATCCGCCAGCGATTTGATCATCAGCGTTTTGGCCAGGCCCGGCACACCGACCAGGAGCGCGTGCCCGCCCGCCACCAACGCCATGAGGATCTCTTCCACCACCGCGTGCTGACCGACAATGCGCTTGCCAACCTCGGCACGCAGCCGCTGCGCAGCAGCGATCAGTCGTTCAGCGTCGGCGCTCACCGTGAGGGCATCCGGCGCGCCCCCGCGCGCGAGGTCCCCGCGTGCGCCGCTCACCGCACCGGCCGGCGACGGCGCGAGATGATCAGCAGCGTCGAACCGTCCACCGCGCCGGCCGCCTGCAGTGACGCATCCTCGTTGACGATGTCGAAGCCGTGCAGCTTCACCACGAACGTTTCGAGATCATCGATATCCGGCATCAGTTGCGACATGGCCGCCTGTTTTACATCGCGTACGCGCGACTCCGGCACAACGTCCACCTTGATGGCATCCCACGCTTCGGCACACTGCACACGAAGCGTCCAGACCGTCTGAGCCTGTTCACTCGCCAGGCGCAGCGCCGTGGGTTGTGTGCGCAAGGTGGTGACAAAGCGGCTCATCGCACACTCCCGTCAGTCAACGCGGTCGACGGCTCGGCCGTCGCAAGTGTCGGGTCCGTCGATGGCACCACTGCCGGCACCGGCGGCAGGCTGCTGAGAAAGCGCGTGATCTGCTGGTCGAAGAGGTAGCTCGAACCGGAGACCGCTGTACCGGCGTCGGTCTCGCGCGCCGCAATCACCAACTCCTCGCCTCCCTGTCCCCGGAGCGCGACATGGGTTGGACTGCGTTTCTCGAGAAAGGCCGAGTACACGCCACTGCCGCGAGCGAAAAATTGCGTCGCGGCATCAAGCACGGCGACAACGCTCATCGAGGTGAGCCGGTCCTGCAACTGACGTGCGGATTGCTGGTGCATGACAACGGGGCGGAAGACGGGTCGGGCGTGCTGAGCGCCGGATTTGCCGTCGGCACGCAGTCTCTCACTCAAATCTGTGAAGCGGCCCGAGGAAATGGCACCAGTCGGGACACGGCGTGTCGGGATCTGCGCTGCAGGCAATACGCAGGGGCCGGAGGAATCGCTCGGCGACGACTCCCAGCGTCAGGCCTCAGGCGTCAGGCGTCAGGCGTCGTCGACCGGGAAGACGACAGTGACTCCCGCGCGACCACCGTCGCCGGTGCGCGTCTCGCCGGGCACATCGCGATAGAGATCGCCACCGAGTCTCCGCACCATGGCAACCGCAAGCGCCAGATCCAGTGCGGTGATGCGCGGATGTCCCGCCGTTGGCGAGCGATCCGAGTCGCCGGGTGCGCCGTCTGAATCATTCTCGGCCACCGCCAGCTCGATCGCCCCCCGGGCGAGATCCGGCAGTGGGTCGCCGGTCCACTC
This sequence comes from Gemmatimonadaceae bacterium, assembly GCA_017991005.1. Classification (GTDB taxonomy): domain Bacteria; phylum Gemmatimonadota; class Gemmatimonadetes; order Gemmatimonadales; family Gemmatimonadaceae; genus Gemmatimonas. The sequence continues at coordinate 7,312 of JAGNMU010000098.1, forward strand.
CATGCGGTGCGCCACAAACCCACGGCCGAGTTCCACGTCCACGTGGACCGGGTCGTGCCCGCCATGCCGAGCCAGCACCTGCCCCAGCAGCAAACTCAGAATACGTCGCACCCATGCCGCATCACTGCGCATCGTGGGAAGCAGCACCGTCGGTTCGCCCAGCGTAACGGGCAGCGCCACCCGCTCACTTCGCCACTCCTGCACGGCGGCCAACAGTGGCTCGCGCGGGTCCACGTCGCCGATGTCCGGCACGCGCTCCGCACACTCGATCGACGCCAACTCCTCGGCAGCGCGTGCTACTGCGCGCGCCGCGGCAAGCGCGTCGCGCGGCGCGCCCAGCGCATCGTCGGGGATGTCGCCTGCCGCGACCGGATCCAGCGACTCGCGCACTCGACGCGTGAGTGTGCTCACGAAACGGTCACGCGCATGTCGCGCGGCATCCGCGCGACGGGCTTCCCCTTCAAGCGCTTCGTTGGCGTCGGCAAGCGCGGCATTGGTCCGACGCAGCGTATCGATCATCGCCGCCTTGTCGGCCGTGGCGGCCAACTGGTCGGCGACCAGCCGCACCAGTGCGCGCTGCGCATCATCGACCGACGTGGGATCGGAAAAGTAGAACGCCACCGCGCCAACGGGTCCATCGTGTCCAATCAACGGCGCGGCGACGATCGAGCGGAAACCCAGCTCCTCCGCCACTGGATACCACGCCTCGAGTGAGGGATCGGCAAACAGATCCGGCACCTCGACCAGACGCTGCTCTGCCAACGCCGCGCCACTTGGTCCATCGCCCACGCGTACACGGAGTGCGCCAATCCAGTTGCGGTGACTGACAGGCCATTCGTGCTGTGCCACCGGATGCAGCAACTCCCCGTCGTCACCCAGGTGCATGATCAGCGAAAACGACGCGCCGAGGAGCGGGGTCACCCGGTCGAGCGCCAGCTGCTGCACCTCGCTCGGTCGGTCGGCGAGCAGAAACGCGTGTGCAATCTCCCGGATGGCCCGCAACTCGCGCAGGAGGTGCGGATCGGCATCACCGCGCTCTGGCGACAGGGTGGCCGTCACGCTCGGCGAAGCCGGTGCAAACGAGACGTGCGTCTGGGAGTGGTCCATGGGTCACGCAAAACTAACGCATGTCCGCGGAACGGTGGTTACACATCCGTGACGTTCGTGTGACTCTTGTCGGGTGAGCCGGTGCACTAACATCCGCGTCGGCGCGCCCTGCCGTGCACAGAGTCGTCGCCGAGTTGACACTGTTTCGCGCGCCCCCCTTCGCCACACTGCCGTCATGCAACGTCCCGGCCAATCTCACGATCGACGCCTGCCTTCTGCGCTCCGCACGCGGCACATCCCGGCCCACCTCGCCCTGATCCTCGCCATGCTCGGCGCGGCGTGTTCGAGCGGACCGGATCGCGCGACCGATACGCTGGTGGCGGACGGGACAACGCCCGGCGCCAGTGCCGGACCCGCATCCGATTCGACACTGCCCCTGCTGTCGGACACGTTGACCCCCGTGGTCGTGACCGACACGCTGCCCGGCGACAGCGATGATCCGGCAATCTGGGTCGATCCACGCACCCCCGCGTCGTCGCGCATTCTGGGCACCGACAAAGGCGACTCCACCGGCGGCGTGTATGCGTTTGGCCTTGACGGCCACATCATCGCCAATGCGTCGGTGCACCCGCTCATGCGCATGAACAACGTCGATCGTGAAGTGGGGTTCGCCCGTGGCACATCGCGCGTCGATATCGCCGTCGCTACCGAGCGCAATCGACAGATGCTCCGCGTCTTTTCGCTGCCGGACATGCGGGCCATCGACGGGGGCGGCATCCCGGTGTTTGACGGGGACCTCAACCGCGCACCCATGGGTGTGGCCCTCTATCGTCGTCCACGCGACGGCGCGGTGTTCGCGTTTGTGGGCGGCAAGGCCGGGCCCACCGACGGCAGCTATATCTGGCAGTATCAGTTGAGCGCCGACGCCAGTGGGCGTGTGGTTGGCCGAAAGGTCCGCGCGTTCGGCGCCTACAGCGGCCGCAAGGAGATCGAGGCCATCACGGTCGATGACTCGCTCGGATTCGTCTACTACTCCGATGAAGGGGTGGGGGTACGTCAGTACTACGCCGACCCCGACTCCAACGGGACGCAGTTGGCCCTCTTCGCCACCACCGGTGTCAGCGACGATCACGAGGGGCTGGCGATCTACGCGACGGGAGCGAACACAGGATATCTCCTGCTGTCGGATCAGGGCGCGAACCGCCTGCACGTCTACTCGCGCGAGGGAACCGCAAGCGACCCGTTCGCGCATCGGCGCCTTGCCGTGATTCCCGTGCGCGCGCAGCAGACCGATGGACTGGATGTCACCGAACACGCGCTCGGAGCGGCCTACCCGCGCGGCATACTGGTGATGATGTCCAATCGGGGCGCCTTTCACTATTACGACTGGCGCGACGTCGAATCCGCCATCGCCCGCGCCGCCGGTCGGCGATAACACGGCGACCCCCTGGGCGCGCGTTCGCGTCGGTGACGCGTGCCCCAGTTGCGCCCGCTGGTACACCACCGTGACACAAGACGTCTGAAGTCGTGACGCTGGCGACACATCCTCACCGGGTTCCAATCCCGATTGTGTTCGCACTCCCAGCCTCATTCTTCATGCTTCTGTCTCGCATTCGTGGCGCCTGCGCGGTGATGTCCGCCGTCGTCATGCTCGCCGCCCCACTCGCTGCGCAAGGCGTCATCGCCGGCAACGTCTCTGACCCCGCCGGTCGACCGCTCAGCGGTGTCCTCGTCCTGGTGGACGGCACCACGATTCGCACATCGACGCAGTCGGGCATCTATCGCGCCGTCAATGTTCCCGTCGGCGCGCGCACGGTCACCTTCCGATATCTCGGCTACGCGCCGGTCACCAAGTCCGTGACGGTGACCTCCGGCGCCACCGTCACGCTCGACGTCAAGATGACCGAGGCCGCCACCACGCTGTCCGCCGTGGAAGTGCGAGGACAGGTCGTCGGGCAGGCCTCCGCGCTCAATCAGCAGCGCGCTGCCGCAACCATCTCGAGTGTGATCGACAACGAACTCGTCGGACGCCTCCCCGATCCAAACCTCGCCGAAGCGCTGGCGCGCGTTCCCGGTATCGCCGTCGTTCGTGACCAGGGCGAAGGACGGTTTGTCCAGATTCGCGGAACGAACGCCGACCTCAATTCGATCTCATTGAACGGACTGCGCGTCAGCACGCCGGAGCAGAACAACCGGCAGCTCCCGATGGACGTCATTCCGTCCGATCAGGCCGCGCAGATCCAGATCGCGAAAACGCTCACCCCGGACATGGACGCCGACGCGATCGGCGGTAACGTGAACATCGTGACGCGCACCGCGCGCGCCAATGTGCCGTTGCTCAACGTCACACTCGCCGGCGGACAGAATCAGCTGGGTGGCGGCGGGTTGTACAATCTTGGCTTCAATGCCGGCAAGCGCTTTGGGGCGTCGCAGAAATTCGGCGCGATGTTCGGCGGCACGTACTACAAGAACGAACGCGCGTCCCAGAACATCGAGGGCGACTGGTGCTCGCAGACGCGGAACTGCGGACTGTCGACGCAGCCGTCGTTCACCTCGCTCGACGCGCCCAACCTGTTCGAACTGCGCGACTATCCGCAGGTCGACCGCGTCCGCGCCGGCATGAACGGTACGCTCGACTATCTCCTGGCCAACAACAGCAAGCTGTTCCTGCGTGGCACCTACAATCGCTTCTCCGACGATGAAGTGCGCGCGCGTGCGCGATTCCGCTTCCGTGGCGGCAGCGGATCACGTTGGACACAGGTGACTGCCGACTCCGGCACCACCACCGGGTCGCAGTTCGATCGCGATATCCGCCTGCGCGAAGTGATTCAGGACATCATTACGGCGCAGGTTGGCGGCGAACATTACGCCGGCGGCGGCGCCGCGCTCGACTGGGCGATCGGCACCTCCCGCGCCACCGAGTCGCGCCCCGACGTGCTCACGATGTCATTTCGGCAAAGCGGCATGACGCTGGGCTACAACTTTGCCGATGAAGAGCGTCCGCGTGCGAATGTCGCAGTGGGCTCGTTCGATGATCCAACACGCTTCGGCTTCAACAGTCTGGTACGGGAAGTGCGCGACACGAAAGACGACGACGTCAGCGCCAAGCTGAACGCGTCCATTCCCGTGGCGTTCGGCGGCTGGAACGGAACGCTCAAGGGCGGGCTTTCGGCGCGCCTCAAGGAGCGCAGCAACACGCTCGTCAATACCACGTACACCTCGGCGCTGGGGACCAATTCGCTCTCGGCGACCGCCGCCACGCTGATGGCCGCATTGACCACCGAGACCGCGGGGCGCACGATTCTCGACAGCGACTACCAGTTTGGCCGCACGTTCGATCCCGATCGCATGCGTTCGTTTATCGCAGCCAATCCGGGCGCGTTCACCACCAACACGCTCAGCTCGCAAACGGCGTCGGCCGGCGGAACCTACACCGTCGGCGAAGATGTCTACGCCGGTTACCTCATGG
>JAGNMU010000536.1 GCA_017991005.1 Gemmatimonadaceae bacterium
GTCGCGCACACTCGAGGGCAAGCGCACGCTGTGGGAAGAGATCTCCGGCGGGCGTGAACAGATCACGGTGGGCAAACGCGAACTCAATTCACGCGCGTATGCCTCGAGCTTCAACTTCCGCGGCGCCGACCAGCAGAAGCTGGTGGCGAATCTGTCGGGCGGTGAACGCAACCGACTGCACCTGGCCAAGACGGTGATGCAGGGTGGCAACCTGCTGCTGCTCGACGAACCGACGAACGACTTGGACGTCGATACGTTGCGCGCGCTCGAAGATGCGGTGCTCGACTTCAGCGGATGCGCGGTGATCATTTCCCACGATCGCTGGTTCCTGGATCGTGTGGCGACGCACATCCTGGCGTTTGAGGGCGAGTCGGAGGTGGTGTGGTTTGAGGGGAACTACGGCGCGTACATCGAAGATCTCAAGCGTCGCAAGGGACCGGATGCGGATCAGCCGCATCGCATCAAATACAAAAAGCTCGTCCGGTCCTGATTTTCTTGGTTCAGTGCGGGCGGCCGCGGGGGCGAGTGTCCCCCTTCGCCGCTTGCTCTTCCTCGTGCTCGGCCCGCGCGTGCGCGCGGCGCCGGCACTCGGTCGAGAGGCGGCTGCGGGGGACGCTCGCCCCCGCGGCCGCTGCGGGCCTCGTCCAACTGCGCTCACGGCGCTCACGGCGCTCACGGCGTCACCCGACGGCGCTGACGGCCTCGATCAGCGTTGCTCGTAGTGCACTCGCGCGTGCACTCAGTGCCCGCTGACGGCGTTGGTATTCGTCGCGTCCGGCTGATGTCTCGACCATGACGGGCTCGAAGCCGATCGCCCGCAGATCATACGGACCGGCCTGCATGTCGAGCACGCGCAACTCTACGGCGAGTTCGAAGCATTCCCAGAGTAGATCGCTGCCAATCCATGGCATTGATGTGTACGCCCAGCGATAGAGATCCATGTTGGCGTGGATACAGCCGGGTTGCTCGGTGTCGTAGCGGGTGGCCCAGGTGATCGTGACGCGATTGAGCGGTTTGGCGGCGGGCGCGAAAAAGCGAAATGCGTCGAAGTGGCTGCACGCGACGGGGCGACTCTCGACAAACGCATCGACCTGCGGCTGCGGGAGACGGAGCGGCGCGATCTCGGCGTGGCGTACCTCGTGTCCACCGTAGACCATGGCCCACTCGTGCATGCCGTAACAGCCGAAGTGCGGGGGGCGCTCCTGCGTTGATCGCAACACGTGCGCCACGTGTTCGAGCGTTGATCGATCTCCTGTCGAGAGTGCGCTGGTGTTCCGGAGCCGCACGCCATTGGCCGACTGATAGAGCGGCTCGACGAACTGCTCACGCGCCTCGGCGCTATCGATCAGTTGCTCGTGGGGATTGGGATGCCAGGTTTCGAGTTTTCCTGGCGAATAGTGGTAATACTGAAAGAGAAAGTCGTAGACGGGATGCACCTGCTGGCGCGAACGTCGCTCGCGCCATGGCGTGGTGAACCGCTGCACGCGCTCGCGATGCGCTTCGGCGCGCGCCGTCCACTCGGCCGTCGTCAATACGGACGTGGTCAACACGGACATAGTCAGAACGGCGCGGGTTCTTCGACCACGACTGTCGCACCCGAGACGGGATGCACAAACGACAGCCGCTCGGCGTGGAGCTGCAGGCGCTCGTCGTCGTCCGGAGCGATGCGTCCGTACAGCCGATCACCGACAATGGGCGCATTCAGCCCTTCGGGGTGCGCCGCATGTACGCGCAGTTGATGTGAACGACCGGTGTGCGGAATAAATCGCACGCGCGTGCGTCCGTTCTCTCGCGCGAGCACCTGCCATTCGGTATGCGCCGGCTTGCCGTGCACGGGATCGTGAATGTTGCGAGGGCGGTCGTCGATGTCGACTCGGAGCGGCAACATGATGTGTCCGTGATCGGCCGTCACGGTGCCGTCGAGCCATGCCACATAGTGCTTGTCGATCTGACGCAGTGAAAAGAGCCGCTGCAGCGCCGAGGCGGTGGAGAGGTCTTTGGCGACCAGCAGCAATCCAGAGGTGTCGAGGTCGAGACGATGCACCACGAGCGGGCCCGTGGCCTCGGGATATCGCGCGCGCAATCGTGTCACGACACAATCCTGCAGTGCGGCGCTGCGTCCGGGTACCGTGAGCAGTCCGCTGGGTTTGTGCACCACCATCAGCTGTTCGTCTTCGTACACGACGCGTGGTTCGGCGGGATCGAGCGCGGCCGAACCGAAGAGCGGCGGTGGATCGACTGGCAAACCGTCGAGCATGTGCGTGAGAATCGGCAGGCACTTGCCGCGGCAGGCGGCGTAGAACACGCCCTCGCGACGATCACCCGTTGGCGCGGGCGCGCCCCACCAGAATTCCGCCAACGCGAGTGGCGTGAGCCCAAGCCGATACGCGTGGGCAAGCAGCTTTGGCGCGGCGCAATCACCGGCGCCGGCGGGTGGTTCGGCGGGCGCAAAGAGCGCGCGCAGCGAACGCACTTCTCCTCGCGCGTTCTGAAAGTGATAGCTGTCCTGAATCTGTCGCATCAGCGTGCGAGAGCGCTCGGCACGCGTTTCGTCGAGCGTCCGAATGGCGTCGGTGACGCGGCGTGCCTCGGGCGTGTGTGCACTGTCCGGCATGGCCTCGAGCAGCTTCGCGCGGCGCTCCGCGAAGTCGAGCATTTCCGCTTCGCCCGGAATCCACGTCTCGTCGCGCACCGAACGATCGAACGCAGGCGGCGCCCAACCGTCGATGTCCCACTGTCCGTTGATCATGCCGGAGAAACCGCGCAGGTAGCCGATCGTGCCCTTGGGATCGGCGACGACCAGCACACCGAACATCTTGCCGTTGCCGGGATCGTGCAGGTGCCACTCACGCGCGACGTGCGACTCGAGTGCGTCCACAAGCTCCATGGCCGCGCGCCGCGCCAGCGGGTGCAGGGCCTTGCGATCGAACGGCGTCGGGAAGCGGGTGGGCCATTCGCTGGCGAGGGGTACGGCTGCGAATGGAATCATCGAGGGGTCCGGGGCGCAGTGGGGTGTGGCTCCGGAGAACATTACTCGGATGGACGCGGCTCCGCGGCATCATGCGTTGGTGCGGGCGTTGGTGCGGGCGTTGGTGCGGGCGTTGGCGAGGGCGGCCGCGGGATTGGCGCGAAGGGCTACCTGAGCGACTCGCGCTTCTCGAAGTCGTACAACGTCGTCTTGCGCAGCTGGTA
>JAGNMU010000099.1 GCA_017991005.1 Gemmatimonadaceae bacterium
GCACGGGTACGATCAGCGTCGATGACAACGACCGACGATACCTCCGGGTGTTCACGCAGCACCTGCGCGTGAAACCGGCCAATACGGCCGACGCCTGCAATTCCGATACGCATACGATCGAGGAGAGAGAGGGCCGGCGCGCCGATGCGGGCGGTCCGCGTGGCATCGCCGTCTCGAAGTTAGCGACGTTCGGCGAGATACCCATGCCAGAGGATGCGCGCGGCCACCGCGCGCCACGGACTCCAGACGGCTGCCAGCGCCTGCGCCTGATCGCTGGTGGGCAGCTGTGGCAGCATGTGGAGTTGTCGCAGGGCCATGTGCAGCGCCAGATCACCCGGCGGCCACACGTCCGGTCGACGCAGCGCCATCAACTGGAAGATGCTCGCTGTCCACGGCCCAATCCCAGGCACTCGCTGGAGTGCCGCGGCAACCTCCGCATCCTCGAGCGAGGCCAGGCCAGGCAGATGCAATGTGCCGTTCGAGACGCACTCGGCCAGCGCGACGACATATCGGGCCTTCTGGCGCGTCAGTCCCAGAGCTCGCAGTCCGGGCTCGCCCTGCGTCAGGACGGCTGCGGGGGTCATGCCGCCCATGGCGGTGGTGACACGCGCATACAGCGTCGCGGCCGACTTGAGCGACACTTGCTGCTCGAGGATGATGCGCGCCAGCGTGGCGAATGAACGCGGGCGCGCCCAGAGCGGCGGTGCCCCATGGGTCGAGACAATGTGGGCCAAGCCGGCATCCCGCGCGGTAAGCCAGTCCACCGCCTCGATGAGTGTGTCGCGGGTCAGCGGTGCGGGTCTGGTCGCCCGCGTCGTCGACGCATGGTGCGCTGGTGACACGGACCTCACCCGTGCATCACCCCTGCAGCAGCGATTCCAACTGCCGTCCGGTGACGTCTGCGCAGAATCGCGCGCGCACACTGTGATCGGCGCGCGCGCGACGCGCGTCGGCTTCGGTGTCGCTCAGGGCCAGCGTGCGCAGAATCGCATCCGCCACGCACTCGGCGTCGAACGGATTGCAGAGTTCACCAATCGCGCCGTCTTCAAGAATCTCGCGGGGGCCGCCGTGATCGGACCCGACCATGAGCAGCCCACGTGCGGCTGCCTCGGGAAACACCATGCCGAACGGTTCGTCGACCGGCGCGAAGGCAAAGAGGTCGCACGAGGCGCAGAGCGTATCGAGCGCTGCGTCGGACAGAAAGCCGTGAAAGGTGACGGCACCCGGTGCGACGCGCCGAGCGAGATGCTCGAGCACCGCGCGGCGCGGACCGGTTCCGACCACGTGAAGTTGCGCACGCGGGTGGCGTCGTCGCACGATGACGAGCGCGCGGATCAGCGTGTCGAGGTTTTTTGGAATGACCAGGCGGGTCTGCACCAGAATCTGCGGTGCGTCACGGCAAATGCCGTGGCGGTGCGGTGTCGTCTGCGTGAACCGAATCATCGGGTGCACAACCGATGCATCCGCCCGCCCGGTGGCATCTTTTACGCAGTCCGCGGCATAGCGCGACAGACTGGCGACGCCATCAAGGCCACGAATCGCCGCGCCGTCAAACTGCTTGAGCGATTGCTCACGTGCCGCAGTCCACGGAAACATTGCATGCTGCACTTTGCGGCGGAGCAGCCGACGCGCCACCTGGCGGGTGGCGAAATCTTCGGCGCGCAGCCCTGCCCGATCGGCGTGCGCCGCCGCCGCCGGATTTCCTTCACGCAGATAGAGCGATCGGTACGGTTCGCAGGCGTACCAGACTCTCCGGGCGTTCGACGCGTCCGCTGCGATCGGAGCGCTCGGGTAGTTCAACGCCATCACCGTATCGCAGTCTTTGAGCGCCGGCCGCGTGCGTTCGACCAGTTCGGGCATCATCGCGGGCGTCAACGCTTCCATATGCTGAACGCCGCCCGGCAAGCCCACTTCGGTCACGTGCAGGTCCGCGAGGTGCTTCGCCCGATACGCCGGATCGACGGTGAACGCGACCACGCGAACGTCATGGCCGGCCGCTGCCAGCCAACGCGCCTGCGAGGTCAGCAACACCTCCGCGCCCCCCATCGTCTGGAACTGGCTGTGCAGAATCGTCAGGCGCACGAGGGAGTCAGAAGAGGAACGCGGCACGCGACGGCACAGGAGACGGCACACCGGACGGCCAGCAATCAACCGGCGCAGAATATGCCGAGTGTCCCGACATACGTCGAGGGGTATCACGTTCCCCGACGTTGATGAGCTGCACAAATGCCGGTACGTGTACCGCCTGTCAAGGCGAATTGTGCCCTGACGGCCTGCATTCTTCATAACACGGCACGCCCCAATTTCCCCACGGCGCGCCAGACGCGGCTATGACTTGGGTGCGCCGGGGCCAAAGGCCGCAAAGGCAGCGGCCAGTTCTGGGTGCAGCGTGGCGTGCTCAGCCACGGATTTGCCAACCGCAATGGCGTCCCACGCCTGACGCAGGCTGCGGGCACCGCCGGTCGGTCCCATTGGATGACCGAACACGCCTCGACCTGGCACAAAACCAAAGTCGATCGAGGCAACACGACGATACAACGACTCCAGCGTGCCGGCCCAATCGCTGCCGCCGGGCACCGGCAGCGCCGTTTTGATTGGCCCCATGGGTTCGAGGCAGGCGCGCACATTGTCCAGCACTTCGGACTCCGGCGTCATCATGCGTGGCCCAAAGCCGGGCATGATGATGACGTCGTATCCGGCGAGGCGCTGCAATCGCGTGAACACGCGCGAGTGCACGCCGTACGACGACAGCCGGCTGAACGACGCAATGAACGGAAAGTGCGCCACCAACGGGACGTGTGCGTGGCGACGGAGCGCGCGCACGCCGCTCAGTCCGACCGGGAGCGCGTTGACCATGACGGCACTCGCGCCGCGCGCGACCGCGATGTCATGCAAGTCGGCCAGTCGATCCACCTCGTCGGTGATGTTGGCGAGATACCATTTGGGAACGCCCGTCTCCCGCTCGGCACGTCGGCGCGCGTCGCCGAGCGCCGCGGCCCGGTCGGCAAGCGGACACCACGGGACATCGGCCAGCATTTCATCATCCTTCGCGATGTCGAGTCCGCCCAGCCAGCTTTCGTATCCCAGTGCCGCGAAGTCCGCCGGTGCGAGACCGATGTTGGGTTTGATGACGCCAAACAAGAGTGGACGGTCGAACACCTGCAGTTGGGCACGAATGCCCTCGATGCCGAACTGCGGTCCCTGAAACGCCGCCAGAAACCGGCCGGGAAACCGGATGTCATCCAGGCGAATGAGCGGAATGCCCGGTGCGAAAAAGACGCCTTCGCCGCACACCGCCGACAGCAGATTCGGGAATCGCGGACCGAAGTTGGCGTGGGGATGTGCGATCGTCACCGCGCAACGATGGACTTCACCACGCGGCGCGTCGGCGACCGGATACGAAAACCCCTCCGGGCGGCGGGTGGCACTGAACGCGATGACCTTGGCACCAAACTGCGGGCGAAAATCTTCCTCCACGCCCACACGCTTCCACTGCGCCGTCGATTGTTCGCTGCACAGATGGGCCGCAGCAGCCCGCGGATCGCCGTCGCACTCGAAAATGAAATCGAGTTCGATGTACGCCTCGGGATCCAGATCGGTGCGTGCGGCAAAGAACCCGCTGATATCCTCGGGCGTCATGTGACTACGCCTCGCCGATCAGATGCAACTCGACTTCACGACGTGCACGTGGGCCGTCGAGTTCGATGAAAAAGATCGATTGCCATCCGCCCATCACGAGCGCGCCGTCCGCGACGGGAATCGATTCCGAGGCATTCAGCATCAAACCGAGCAAGTGCGCGTGGGCATTGTCGCGGTCGTCGACCGTCTGCACGTTGTGCCGATACGCCCCTTCACGCGGCACGAGGCGCGTGAGAAATGCGACCATGTCGTGCTGCAGTTCACTCTCGCGCTCGTTGAGATTGACCCGCGCGGTCGTGTGCAGCGACATGACCGTCAGCAGTCCGTTGCGGACCCCGCTGGCGCGCACCCACGCGCGCACGCGATCGGAGATGTCGATCACTTCGATCGGTGCGGTGGTCTCCACCTGCAATTGATGTCGGGCAACGTTCATCGTCATTCACAACAGTAGCGCGACCGGCGACTCGGCGGCTACCTCCATCGGCCGAGGCCTGCCTACATGCGTTTCCGCTTGGTCGAATCGGTCTTGATGGCGCCGGGTGTTGGGTGACCGGGCGGCAGGGCCGGGGTCGCTGTCGGGTGTCCGGGCGGTAAGACGGGCGTTGGTGCCGTGGCCGTTGCCGACGGATGACCGTCGGGGAGCGCCCCGGTGCCTGACAGTCCGTTCTGCGGTGATGTCACCGTGGCGTGCGCATCCAGTGCGGCGGGGTCGGCCGACAACGCCTTCACGCGACGCATCGCACTGTCAGCCAACGACGGGTTCTTCATCTCCACGGCGGCCATGTAGATGCCAAACCAGGGCGCGGCGTGCGTCGGCGCCGCTGCGGCGGCCTCCTGATATTTCACCAACGCGACCTCGACCTTCTTCTCGCGATACGCCGCATTGCCGGCTTCGAGTGCCGTGAGTGCACCAAGCGGGAGCGGAGGCGCGTCCGTTGCACCTCCCGCTGCACTTCCCGTCGCGGAGGATGCCGCAGCCCCTGCGGCAGCACCGAGAGGCTGTCGATTGGCCGCGTCGCGATCACTGCACGCTGCCGCTCCGGTCAGGCAGAGCAGCGCAAGGGCCGCAACGCGCGGGACGCGGGCGGGTGAGACAGACGGCACAGCGGCACGTGGAGACATGATATCCGGAGAAGAAGTGTTGGTCGTGCTGACGTGCAGTCGCCGCTCATCCACCGCTCAGCGGATCCTTGAAATGACACCGCAGGCAGGTGAGACGATTGGCCTTCCACATCCGTCTGGCGTCGAATCCGGGACCGTGCGGGTTGATGCCTCGGCCTCCCTGCGCATGACACTGCATGCAATCCTTCTGCGCATGACACGTGGTGCACGAGGCGAGATTCTGCCGGGCGGCTTGTCCGTGCTGCAGCGTCCACAGCGGTACTGCTGAATGATAGCCGACATTGCTGCGTCCCTTCGAACTCAGGCCAACCTGAATGTGACATCCGCGACAGAACACCTCGCGGTTGTGGCACTGTTGGCAGTCGACTTCACGTCCCCAGGCGTCCGGGGCATGCCGTCCAACAAAGTTGATGGGGTGGAAACGGCGACTGCTTTCGCCAGCGTGACACTCGGCACAGTAGCTGCGGGTGTGGCACCCATCACACGACGGCTGCGACGTGGATGCCTGCACCCCATGGTTGCGCGAGTACCCCTCAGGGTGCACCACGGCTCTTGGGGTGGTGTCCTTTTGTGTGCCGCGTTGGATCTTGGCGCGCCCGATGGCGAGTGCACCGGCCGGGACGGGATCGTTCGGGGTCAACCGCCACGGCAACGCGCGCGTAGTGAGCAGTGTGTTGGACTTGAGTTTGGCCCCGCTCGCGCCGCCCGGTTCGGCAAGCGGAATCTGCGCGACGATCTCGGCGCCACCGGAGCCGGTGTGGCAGGCCAGACAGCTTGCCCGCGCATGGCAATTGGCGCATGACTGCACGTTGGCTCGCGCCATCGCTCCGTGCGCCTTCCGGAAGGTCGCTGAGGCGTGCGAGGCGGGCACGCCATAGGTCGCCAGATTGCCCGCCATCAAGATCAGCGTGGCCACACGCGGATCTGGGGCAAGGTTGAATCGGGCTTCAAAGTCGGCGGCGTTCACATGACAGCGCGCACAACTTTCGCGCGCGTGACATGTCGCGCACTGTGGCACAAGGTTGGCGATCGCGCCGTGTTTCTCGGCAAAGTCGGCACGCTGGTGCGTTTCCGGTTTCGGAAACGCCGAGATCCGAGCCACCGACAGTTCGGTGGCTTTCGTCAGGGGTACGTGACAGGTGGTGCACCGTGTTTCGGCGGCCAGGTGGCCGCTGGTGCGGTGGGTGTGGCATCCCTGGCATTGGGCCGGCTTCGCACGCTCCACATGCATCCATTTGGCGTTCGGCGCCGCATGGCACGACTGACATTGTGCGCCGGCTTCGCCTGTTTGCTGACGATGCGTGTCGTGGGAGAAGCGGAGGTTGCTCGGCGTTCGGGTCGGCGCGAGCCACGCCACCTTCTTTTTGTCGCGGCCATTGTGACACTGGCCGCACAGCGCGGAGTCGGGGAAACTCCTGACGCGGTCACCCGTCGGAATACCGGCGTGGCATCCCGCGCACTGCGGAAACAGCTTGTCGTGTTTGTCGTGCGGAAAACGAACGGCCGTCGGCGCGGCCTGGGCATGCAACGTCGGCGCTATCGGCACAATCGATAGCAGAGCGATGGCGACGCACAAGGCGGCCACAGCGCGCACGCCGTGCGAACGCCAGTCATGCGAGCGCGCACGACGCGTGAATTGACGCACTCGCATCACGGACGCCGCTCCGGCGACCCGGCCGCGGCCGGTAACGGTGCCGACCGCCCCGCCGGTGTGGACGACGCGAGCCGGCTCATGGACGTGCCGGCTCGCGCAGCCGCCTTTCGTGCCGCCGCATTCACCGTGCGCGAACCTGGATCGGCGCCCAGCACCCACTCAAACCGAGCCGTGGCGCGCCGCTGATTCCAATCGCCCGACGGTGCGCCGTTGAGCGCCGCCTGTCGATAGACGGTCGCTTCTGTCACGAGGCGCACGTCGGGATTCACGCGCCACCCCAGGTCGGCGCCAAATCCAAAGACCCGAGCCGTACCGACCCGGAATTCGTAGATACTCTGAAACGCTGAGGCGGTCGCGCCGACGAACATGCGTCCACGATCGTAGTGAATGCCGACGTCGCCTTCGCTGCGCGAAGCGCCGAAGCCGACGTCCGCGCTGTACTCGACGTTGGTATAGATCGAGGCCGACGGACGCCACAGGGCACCGCCACCGACACGCCACCCTTCGGCGCGCAGCGGGGCGAAGTCCAATCCCGCGCTTGTTTCCTGCCACGCGCGCCGAGCGCCGTGCAGATCGAAGGAGATGGTGTGTTCCGCGTTGTGCCACGCTGCCTGTACACGCGTTTCGTCAAAGCCGACCGGTGCGAAGGCGCCCCAGATCGTCCACAGCTCGAAGAACGGACGAAAGCGCCGCGCTTCAATCGAGAGTTCGGTCTGCCGCAGCGATGGATAGCGGACGCGCAGCCGCATCTCGTTGATCACATTCGACGCCAGATCCTGCGTGTACGCGCCTTCGAGGGCGATGTGTTTGACCTGATACATGCCGTCGAGCGCGATGCGTTCGCTGCACAGCGCCGACCGATTGCTCCGGACCTCTCGCTGATAGAGCGCGTTGAACGCGCCGCGATCTTCAGCGCGTACGCGCACCTGCGCGCCCACCAGATACGCGTTCCGATCCGGTGGGAGCTCGTCCACGGTGGCGATTTCACTGGTGGTGACCGATTCGTTCAGCGCTTGCGCCAGACTCAGTCCACCAAACCCCTCAACGGTGACGTGGCGCGATGGACGGACCACCATCGTGGCCCCGTCAAAGTTGTAGACACCGAGCCCCGACACCGCGTACTGCCGTCCGGCGCGCGCGGTGAATTTCGAGCGATCCAGTTGGATGTAGGCGGTGAGCGCATCGAACGTATCCTGGGCGCGCGGCCAGAGTGCGGGCTGCGAACCCATCGCGCTGCGAATGCGGACATCCGAATGCAGACTGATTCGGCGGCCAAGCCCCCACGCGGTGAATTGCAGGTCCTGCATCAGCGGCAGCGCATTGGCCACACGACCGGCGGTCTTGAATCGACAGTATGCATCCCCAGAGATGCAGCGCACCACGCGGCCATCCGGCAACTGCTTGTAGTCCACCGATCCCGGCAGGTCCGAGTCAAACAAGACGGAGTCGTCGACGTACGGCCGCAGTTCCAGAAAACGCACCGTCGTCGCGCCCTTCACGAGCACGCCCTGTGCGTGCACGATGCCCGGCGTCGTACTCGCCGCGAGTGCCAATCCGCCCAGCGCCAGGCGCGTCGCGCGCCGCAGGCGCCGTGCGGACGACTGCCGTGCAGACAATTGCCGGGCTGCCAGCGGCGATGCTGGGTGTGGCGATGCCGAGTGCGGCGGTAAGCGGCGGGTCATCGACGGCGACGCCGCGTCACCGGCGCGCGAGCGCCGAGGTCCCCCACTGGACCCCGTGGCACTCCGCGCACTCCCGCTTCGGTTTGTGGTTCACCTGCTCGGTGTGACAGGCCAGGCACACGGTCCGGCTCGGGGTCAATGCCAGTACCTCGGCGTTGCTGTGGCATGACGACCCAGCGCACCCTTCATGCGAGTCGCGCAGATGCAGGTCTTTGGCGGGCACATGACACGTCGCGCAGGTGCGTTCGGCGACGTGGTGCTCCTTGTGGCACGACTGACAATCGCGTGTCACCCCAAGGCGAATGCCGGACGTGTGGCACCCCTTGCAGTCGAGATCGCGATGCGTGCGGTGTGCAAAGGGCAGCGTGCGGGTACGCGCCGGTGTGTCGGCGCTGGTCTTCATCGTGACGCTGCGCGGGATCGCCTTCTCGAGCTTGCCGCCCTTCTTGTGGCAGCCCTCACAGGACACGCTGCGTTCGGCGGAGTGATGACAGGCCGCGCACTCATCGGCTTTGCGGACGGTGACCGTCCCGTGCGTGTTCTTCTGATCGTGACATCCACCGCATGAGAGCACGCGGTGGATGCGGTGGGAGAACGCCGGGTTGTCCTTGGGCGGCGCGGCAAGCTTGGGCTCCGCTTTGGCGTCGCTCCTGACAGGCGGCTGCAAGGCGACATGTCTGACGACGCGGGCTTCCGAACGCGGAGGCCGCCGACGCGCCGTGTGCACCGCGCCGCGTCCACGGCGGCGGGGTGTCGCGCGGTGCCAGGCGATCGGCCGCAACAGCGACGGGTCGTGCGCCTGCGCCTCGTCTGATGACGAGGCGCGTGGTGGCTCTTTGGTGAAGATCGTCTTGTGACAGTCGATGCACTCACGACCCACCGCTTTCCACTCGTGCGCCTTGTGGCACTCGCCGCATGACGCGGTGGTGTGTTTTGCCAGCCCGGTGTGGAACTGCCCGCGCTTCTCGAGATCGGTGTGACAGCCGCTGGCGGCGCATGACTTGTATGCGTCCTTGGGCTCTTTCTGCGTGTGCGGATTGTGACAGGTGCCGCAGACGCCGTTGTGTCCACGATCCGACTGCGGCGAGAAGTTCTTCATGCGGACGTTCATCTCATGACAGCCGAGGCAACTGTCCGCGGTGCCGTTCGCCAACAGGAATTTGCGCGTCGAGTCCATCGAGATGTTCTCGGGCACGACCCGTGAGAACGTATGACAGCCGGTACAGTGCTGCGACGTCTGACCGGCCATCGCGCCAAGGACGATCTTGGTGTCCTTGGGCGCATGACAGTTGGACTGTCCGCACGTCTTGTCGACCGACTTGAACTCGTGGACTTCCTGCCCGTGGCAGGTGACGCATTCCACCTTTCCCTTGAGCGACGCCGAATCGCTCTTGAGGTGCAGGCGATGACCGGCGGTGTTCACGACGCGTTTCCAGGAGCTGTCGGCGTCGTTCTGCACGTGACACTCGGCGCAGATGCGCGTGGGCACCTTGGCGTGCTTGGGAATATCGTTGGGCTTTTCGGCGACCCAGAAGTACAACTGCCGCGCCGACGCAAAGATCGACTGCCGGTGGCAGTCATGACATTCCAGCTTTTTGTGCTCCGACCGCTGGAATGCACCCCATGCGTCGCCCATGACGTGACAACCAACGCAGAAGTCGTTGTTGTGCTGCATGTAGTGATTGCCGGCGTACCCTACGCCGCCAGCACCCAGCAACATGACGGCCGCAAGCGCGGCGAGGCCCATTTTGTAGGCCGAAGACCGTTGTGCCAGCCAGGCACTGATCTCGGCGCGCCGAATGTACATGATGCGCAGGACGATCAGGGCAACGATCGCCGCGACAATGATGCCACCCCACTGCACCCAGCGCGGCATGTTGAATGCGAGCTGGAACAGTTGGCCCACGGGGCCGGGCACGGGGTTCTTGACGACCAGCGGACTCGCGACCCCGCTGCTGGGAATCGAGGAGGAGTCCTGCGCCGCTGCGGCCACCTGCCACAGCAACCCGTGAACAATGCCGTTCGCCATGATCATGAATCTGTGCTCCGGACCAGCGACGTGCCGGAAAGCGGATCAGTCCGCCGTCCGGCACGCGCTGTGGTGCGTACGATCATTTCGTTCCGGCGGAGCGATTCAACATGGTGTTGCTCAGATCAAGACCGACGACGATGGCGACGCCGTAATCCTTCTTGAGTTGCGCGATGCTCGCCGTGAGCAGCGCTTCCATGAGATACGGGTTGTGCACGGTGTTGCCGGACATCACACCCGACGTCGGATTGTATGCCGCCGCAGAATTGAACGCGGAGCCTTCGGCGGTGGTGATCTTGTTGTCCGTGGTGCTGAACTCGGTCGGACGCGTGGTCTTGACGATGGCCACCAGGCGATTGGTCTCAATCGCAAGGTTCTTGATGCGGGTCTCGGCCACAGACATCGCGGTGCGGGCCGCATTTTCCGAACCGTGACAGCCACTGGCCGTGCAGCTCTTGAAGCTGCGCTGCGCCGGGGTGCAGGTCTGCGCAACCGTCGGGGCACCGTTCGCATCGACGCAGGGCGTCGGCAAGAATCGATGGCCGGTCACGTTCTGAACGAATCCACCCGTTGCATCGGTGACCGTGTACTTCGCCACGTGACAGCCGGCGCACAACCGCGGGTTCGCGGTGGAGCCGTGAGTGGTCTGAATGCGATCAACGCCGCCGGGGATTTCCATACCGGGGGGAACCCAGCCGGCCTCGCCGGTCAGGAAGGCGCCTTCTGCCGAGTGCGGACCACGTGAGGATGTCGGATCTGGCACGCTGCGCCGGTTATGGCACTTCATGCACAGATTCTGCTCCGTGTTGTTCACGTTGATCGGGTACCGGAGCTGCGCAGAATTCGTCTTGCTGTGCGGGTCGTGGCAAATGGCGCAGGTGATCGTGAGTGTGTCACCCGGGCCTTTGTTCTTCTCTTTGTAATTCGTGCTTGCAGCAATGCCCCAGTTCTTCAGCGCGCCCTGCCCGGTGTGGCAACCCTGGCAATACGCCGAGTCGGTCTGTGCACGCCACGCGCTGCTCTTCGACTTCGTCAGGGTGGCGTGTCCCGACAACTTCCACTCGTCGATGAATGGGTTGTGCGTCCCCGTGTGACACGTGCCGCAGCCATTGCTGAATCCGGACGATGCCTTGAGCGAGACGAGCGGCACATTGCTCTTGTTCGGATTCGAAATGTGCGTGAGGCCCGCACCATGACACGATTCGCACTGCACGTCCTGATACCGTGCGGACTTCGTGGTGCGCCAGCCGGCGAGCGTATCCGCCGTGCCGTTGCCATTGTTGTTCACCGAGTGACACGCTTCGCAGTAGCCCTTCTTGCCACTGTTGGCCTGCAGCGTCGACCAGGCGCTGGCGTGTTTGGTTTCCTTCCACTGCCCGGCCACTTCGATGTGGCACGAGCCACATGTGGTCGTTTTGGATTCTGCGGATTGATATCCGACAAAGCCGGCAGCGACCGAAACTGGTGTTTCGAATAGCGGCTTGTCGCGATAGACAATCTTTTCATCCGTGCAGCCGTTCAGCATGACAGACGCTGACAGGACAGCGATCCATCCGAGAGAGGTCTCGTCAAGAAGTGTGTAAACGTGCGTCAGGCGGCGGCCTTCCGGATGGTGGGGACTGCAGAGACTTCGACACCGTCGGTGTAGCGCACGCCACGGAAGACATCACGGCATAACTCGGGCGC
>JAGNMU010000537.1 GCA_017991005.1 Gemmatimonadaceae bacterium
CGCTCGCCAGCAGTCCAGCCGTGCGATTCCAACTGCCTCGTGTAGTGCTGCGCGATGTCGGGCGTTGGTGTCGAGGTGATCAGTCGAGCTTCCTGTGTGAAATGATCACCGCCGCCTCCGCCGCCGCCACCGTGCACGAACCTCGCGTTGGGCAGCGGGTCCATGTGCGGCACCGTGAGTTCGCCAAAGTCCGGTCTTCCCCGGTGCGTGGAGAAGTCCGGCGCACCACCCTCGGGACCACGCGATACCACCACCACCGTTCCGGTCGCCGACGGTGAACCTCCGCGAAACGTCAGCGCTGTCTGATTCTTGAGAAACATCACGAAGCCGGAATGGCCAAACGGACTCCCCATCCGTGACGCATCGCGAAGCCATCCACTCGTCTGCGCAAGCTCCGCGTACCCTGCGACGACGTCGCGGTCTCCCGGCGGATAGCGAAAGGCCGCGATCACGTGCCCGTGACTGGTGGCGCCGCCAATCACCTGCACCGGCTCGGGCGGCACGAGTTCCAACGGAAACCCCGCAGGTACCTCGCCCACGCACAGGGGCACACTATCCTCCCCCCAAATGGCGAGCACCACGTCGGCGACTGTCGATGCAGGCATTACCGTCTCCTCAATGAGTGATGTTCGTACGTGCCCTACGCGACCGACGTGGTCTCGTCACTGAATGCGAATGCCGCCGCCAAACATGTGCTGCCGGTAGCGCACGCCGTTCGCTTTCGGAATGATCCACGTGCGCGCCGATACGACCAGCGCCGTGTGCAACAGCGGAGGCGTGGACAGGTCGATACGCCCCTGCCATCCCGGCGTCGCATCGACATCCCGTTCGGATGCGGAATACACACCTGGCCCGCCGAGCAACCGAATGCGTCCACGTTCAGGGCGCGATGACTGCCATCCGAACAACAGACTCGTGGCGCGGAACTGCGGATAGTAGGGAACGCAGCTCGTGCTGCCGGCGAGCACCGGACAGAGAAGATCATCGCCAATGTGCGTTTGTTTGGCCACATTGAGACCGAGCAATAGCGGGCCGCCGCGCACCTGATGAAACGCCCAGGTCACACCGGCATCGATCGCGACGCCTTCGCGATACGGCGCCAGCACGGGCCCGCCTCGCCCGCGTGCGGCGCCCACGGTCGCTTCCACCGAGAGTGGCGATTCACGGCCCGATTGTGCAGACGTAACTGTGCTGACTGAGACCGCGACGAACGCGGCGCACATCAGTCTCACCACGCGGGACATCGGCAGGAAAACCACCATCGGTCTCTCACAACGCACTGTCATGCAGTTCTCCGGCAATGGAGGAGGGGTCGGCCGGCATTGTCCGGCCCGATGCCGAAGTGATACCGCCACCGCTACCCCGATGCAAACACTTCGGTTCCGCTCGGCCATCGTGTACCTGTCCATCCGTCATGGCGGCTCCCCATCCGGGCGCGCGCGCCGTAGTCTTGAGTCATGACCGAACACAACTTTCCGATGCCGCTTGTCAGCACGTCGTGGCTGGCTGCCCATCTGGGCGATCCCACGCTGCGCATCGTCGATGCCAGCACCTATCTGCCCAACGCCGGGCGCGATGCACGCGCCGAATACACGGCCGCGCACATCCCGGGCGCGCGCTTCGCGGACATGGGCTGGCTCAGCGACGAACACGCGCCGTATCCGCACACCCTGCTTGGCGCCTCCACGTTCGCCGAACGCATCGGCGCGCTGGGCATCGGCAACGAACATCGCGTGGTGGTCTACGACGGCTCGGGACAGAACTTCAGCGCGCCGCGACTCTGGTGGATGCTGCAGATCTTCGGACATCAGCACGTCGCCGTACTGGACGGTGGTCTGCCCGCGTGGGTACGCGACGGTCACGCGGTCACCTCGACGGCTACCGACGTGACACCGGCGGTGTTTCATGCCACGCTCGACGCCTCGCGCGTACGCGACATCGACGCCATGCGAAGCAATCTCGCATCGCGCGCCGCACAGGTGGTGGACGCGCGATCGGCCGGACGCTTCGAAGCCACCGAGCCCGAGCCCCGCGCCGGGGTGCGCGGCGGGCACATTCCGGGCAGCAGCAACGTGCACTACGCCTCGCTGGTGAACGCCGACGGCACCATGCGCACACCTGACGAACTGCGCGCCATCATGACCCGCGCCGGTATCGATCTCACACGGCCCATCGTGGCCAGCTGCGGCACCGGGATCACCGCGTGCGCCGTGGTCCTCGCGCTCGATGTGCTTGGGGTACACAGCACGGCGGTTTTTGACGGCAGTTGGACCGAATGGGGGAGCACGCCAGACGTGCCGGTAGAGACGGGTCCCGCAACGACGAAGGGCGCGTAGGTCGTCGTAACGCACTGAGCGCCGGCGGGCGCTTACGTCGATCCCTGCGCCGGTGGAAGGCTCGCCGCTATCTCGTCGAGATATCGCCGGGCCACACGCTCCGCGTCGGTGCGGCGCACCACGGCCAGGTCGTCACCACGCAGCGACACGTAGAAATCGATCGCGGCGCGCAGCGCACGAATGCCGTCGGTCGCATCACGCGTGGCCACCGTTGCCGCGAGCGATTCGGCGGCTGCGGGAGCAAGTACCTCGATGCGGCGCACACCGGCCGGCCGTTCTCCCGCGCGCATGAGTGCGAGCGGTCCCAGCACCCGCGCACGAAAGAACGCCAGCGCATCCAGCACTTCGAATAACTCACCGCGTCCGATCTTGGTCGTGATGTAGTGCACCCAGATCCAGAAACGGTCTTCCGTCCATTGCAGCGACGGCATCGGATAGGCGCCGATGCCGCGCGTGAGTGCCGCCGTCACACGTCCATCCCGTTCCCAGAGCACGGCGGGATCTTCCACACGCACCCCAAGATCGCGTTCCGCCACGAACTTGAAATCCACATGCAGTGGCGGCGTGCCGTCGTAGAGACAGATCAGCAGCCGCGGCTCGCCCACATGGTCACCGGTGAAGGCACCCACCAGTGGTCCCATCGACTCGGCGAACACCATCGCATCGGCGAGCGCCGACGCGTGTCCATCGTTCTCGGTGACGACCACAAAGTCGAGATCACTGTACTCGTCCATGGTGTCGGTCAGCCACGAGCCGCCCGCGTCGATTCCCAACACCCGGGTGTCGCGTGCGAACAGCTCGCACACGCGCTCCACAAAGGGACGATGCCACGCGGGCAGTGAGGTCGGGACG
>JAGNMU010000538.1 GCA_017991005.1 Gemmatimonadaceae bacterium
CCGACGTACAAGGCGGCGGACCGTGTGGCGGAACAGCGCATTCACGCCGTGCGTGGTATGATCAAGACGTGGCCGCAGTATCCCAATCGCGAGGGTTAATCATGGTGGACGTCGCACAGCCGGGCGAGCGGATTCCGATCGCGTCCGATCACGCAGGGTTCGAACTCAAGGAACGTCTGCGCGAGTCGCTCGCGCAGATGGGATACGATGTGCAAGACATCGGGACGCACAGTACGGCGAGCACGGACTATCCGGACTACGCGCATCCCTTGGCGCAGGAAGTCTCGAACGGCGAAGCCGTGCGCGGCGTGCTGCTCTGCGGAACCGGATTGGGCATGTCGTACGTGGCCAATCGGTATCCCGGCGTGCGCGCCGCCGTGGCCTGGACGCCGGAGATTGCCGCGCTGGCGCGCAAGCACAACGACGCGAACGTGCTGGTGTTGCCCGCACGTTTTGTGTCCGACGAAGACGCGCTGGCCATCCTTCGCACTTGGCTGGGCACCGAATTCGAGGGCGGCCGTCATGGCACGCGCGTCGACAAGATTGAACGAGACCCTGAAACGCTGGATTCGAACGCATGAGCACGAAGCATGTGGTGCACGAAGGCACAAGCGCGGCCTGGCATCATTGGGATCGCCTGCCGCCAGGCGCGTCGCTGGCCGCGACCGACCCCGCCATCGCGCACCTGCTGGATGAAGAAACGCAGCGTCAGAGCGACGGGCTTGAACTGATTGCCAGCGAAAACTTCGTCTCGCCCGCCGTGATGGAGGCGATGGGATCGCCGCTGACCAACAAGTACGCCGAAGGCCTGCCCGGCAAGCGCTACTACGGTGGATGCGAGGTGGTCGACCAGATCGAACAGCTCGCGATCGATCGCGTCAAGCAGCTCTTCGGCGCCGAACACGCCAACGTGCAACCGCACAGTGGCGCATCGGCCAACGCCGCCGTGTTTCTCGCCTTTCTCAAACCGGGGGACACCTTCCT
The DNA here is from genome assembly GCA_017991005.1 of Gemmatimonadaceae bacterium. GTDB lineage: Bacteria > Gemmatimonadota > Gemmatimonadetes > Gemmatimonadales > Gemmatimonadaceae > Gemmatimonas. The sequence continues at coordinate 985 of JAGNMU010000538.1, forward strand.
CGGCATGGACCTGTCGCAGGGCGGACATCTCACCCACGGCTCGCCAGTCAACTTTTCGGGACTGCTGTACAAGGCCGTCTCATACGGGGTCACCGACGAAGGGCTGATCGACTACGACGCCATGCGTGCGGCCGCTCGTGCGCATAAGCCCAAGATGATCATCGCCGGCTACAGCGCGTATTCACGGCACATCGACTGGCAGGCCTTCGCCGATATCGCGAAGGAAGTGGGGGCGATCTTTTTTGTCGACATGGCGCATTTCGCCGGGCTCGCGGCCACGGGGATGTATCCGTCGCCCGTTCCGTTTGCCGACGTCGTCTCCAGCACCACGCACAAGACGCTCCGCGGTCCGCGCGGCGGAATCATCCTGTGCAAGGAGCCGTTCGCCAAGGCCATCGACAAGGCGATGTTTCCCGGCATGCAGGGCGGGCCGCTCGAACATGTGATCGCGGCCAAGGCGGTGGCGTTTCACGAGGCCATGCAGCCGGCGTTTACGTCGTATTGCCGACAGGTGGTCGACAACGCGCGCACACTCGCGGCGGCGCTGGCATCACGCGGGTATCAGATTGTGTCCGGTGGCACGGACAATCACCTCATGCTGGTCGATCTGCGCAGCAAGGGGCTGACCGGAAAAGTCGCCGAGAAGGTGCTCGATCAGGCGAGTATTACGGTCAACAAGAACACCGTGCCGAAGGAAACCCAGTCACCCTTTGTGACCAGTGGAATCCGCATCGGCACGCCCGCCGTGACCACCCGAGGGATGGGGGCGTCGGCGATGGAGCGGATCGCAGTGTTGATCGACCGCGTGCTTTCGTCGCCCGAGGACACGAATGTGATCGATGCGACACGCATCGAGGTCAAGGCACTCGCCGACGAATTCCCACTCTATCGTTCCGTTTCGCGGAATTGACGAGGGGCGCGGCGGGCCCGGGACAAAACGGGTCCGCCGCAATCGTCAAGGCATTGTGGCGTGGCGATCCCGCCCGCATCATTTACAGCGTCGCGTGGTTGCTGCTGCCGTGAATCGCGCGTCTGTGACGTACACACGTTCCACGTATCACGCACGGTGTCACCTCATCTCCGGGTTCGAGGGAAGCGGTAGTGGCCGAGTTGGCGTTTCGCGATGGCATCATGGATCAGATTCGCCTGCGCGAGCAGCGGTTTGACGAGCGCGCCTATCTGTTTCTGCTCGCCGCCCTCGAGCACTGTCAGGCACGACTGGTCGAACGTCGCCACATTACCGGACCTGAACTCGCCCACGCCTGCCGTGAGCTCGCCCTGCAGCGATTTGGCGTGACGGCCCGGCTCGTGCTCGAACATTGGGGCGTGCGCAGTACCAGCGATATCGGCGATATTGTCTTCACGCTGGTCGATATGGGTTTGCTCATCAGTCAACCGCAGGATTCCCGCGACGATTTCTATGGCGTCTACGATTTTGCCGACGCCTTCGAGCGCGAGTATCCCTGGAGCACGGCGCACGTCTGAGCTGACGCGCGACCGTCTGTCGCTCTGCGTCACGACGGCCGAAGAATCGGCCGCGCGCGATCACCAGGCCATCGCGTCGGGGATCCCGTCGTTCACGCTCATGCTCAACGCCGGCACCCTCGCGGCCGAATATGTGCTGCGCACGCACGACGGTCGCCTCTCGCAGGGCGTTGAGGTGCACGCGGGAGCCGGCAACAACGGCGGCGATGCATACGTGGTGGCGGCGCAACTCGCACGCGCCGGCGTGCGCGTCGAACTGCACGTGGCCGCGCCGCCCAAAACCGACGACGCCATCCGGGCCGCAGCGCTTGCCGCAGCGGCCATGCGGAGTCCGGAGTTCGAGTCGGCGCCGTCCGAAACCGGTTGCGCCGTCGTGATCGATGGTCTGCTGGGCACCGGGCATCGCGGACCGCTGCGAGCGTTTGTCTGTGCACACACCTCGCGCATCGCCGAGCAGCGCGCCAAGGGCGCCCATGTGCTCGCGCTCGATATTCCCACCGGTGTGGACTCCACCACCGGCGTGGTGGTGCCCTCCGCCGTGACGGCGGATACCACGATCACCTTCGGGACCGTCAAACGCGGCTTGGTGATCGCGCGCCAGATGACGGGACGGATCGTGCTTGGCGACATCGGACTTGGCGACTTTGCCAACGCCGCCGATCACGCCTGGTGTGTGCCCACACTCG
>JAGNMU010000100.1 GCA_017991005.1 Gemmatimonadaceae bacterium
TTTTTCGGTCACGGGCCTGATAGTGATCGAAATACGTATGGCTGCCGGGCGCCATGACGACATCGTGATTGGCTTTGGCCGCGGCGATGCCTCCATCCATGCCGCGCCAGGACATCACGGTGGCATTCTCGGCGAGACCACCTTCGAGGATCTCGTCCCATCCGACCATGCGGCGACCCTTCGCGGTGAGGAACCGGTCCATCTGGCGAATGAACCAGCTTTGCAGTTCGTGCTCGTCCTTGAGGCCCAGCTGCTTGATGCGCGCCTGAATCTCCGGGCTGGCCTTCCACTGCGTCTTGACGGCTTCGTCGCCACCGATGTGGATGTAGGGGCCAGGGAAGAGTGTGAGCACTTCGCTGAGCACGTCCTGCATGAAGCTGATGGTGCTGTCGTCGGCGTTGAGAATGAACTCGCTGACGCCCCAGACCTGCATCACGCCGACGGTGGTATCGCGGCGAACGCCAAGCTGCGGATAGGCGGCGATGGCGGCCTGTGCATGTCCTGGCATTTCGATCTCGGGTACAACGGTCACATAGCGATCGGCCGCGTACGCGACAATCTCCCGCACGTCATCCTGCGTGTAGAAGCCGCAGTGCTTCTTGCCGTCGAAGACCCGTTTGGCAGGATCGGTCACGTATGGTCCGACGAGCGTCTGGTCGCGGCACGAACTCTTCTCGGTCAGCAGCGGATACTTCTTGATCTCGATGCGCCAACCCTGATCTTCGGTCAGGTGCCAATGAAACCGATTGAGTTTATGCCTGGCCAGGAGATCGATGTACTTCTTGACGAACTCTTTGGGCATGAAATGCCGGGACGCATCGAGGTGCGCCCCGCGCCACGAAAAGCGCGGCGCATCCTCGATGTGCACAGCCGGCGCCGTCCACGCGACATCACCGATGGGCGCGTCGCGAAAGATGGCGGCGGGCAGCAACTGCTTGAACGACTCGAGTGCGTAGAACGCGCCGGCCGCTGTTGCGGCTCGCACGACGACGCCGCGCGCGGTCACATCGAGACGGTATCCTTCGGCGCCCATGCCGGCCGTATCCCGGTTCGATACGCGAATGAGCCGAATGCCGCCCGGCGCGGCACTCCCCGCCGCAAACGCGGCGGCGCCGGGACGGACCACGGACACATCGAATCCGGTGGCGTTGGCGATATCACGTGCAAAGCGACGGCCCACGGGGAGCAACGCCGCGTCAGCGTAGATCGCCGTGCGCGCGGTTAGCGTGAAGCGGCCCGACTGGGGCGTCAGGACGACCGGGCGCGGGATGACCGCATACACGGATGGTTCTGCCGGCTTGTCCGCTGCGGCGGGAGCGGCGCTGCTGCGTTTGGGCGGCGCAAATTGTGCGTGCGCCGCTGACACCGACGCCATTGGCATCGCCAACGTCGCGCAGATCACGGCGCCGGCCGCTCGCACACGCGTGGACGACGCGATTACCCAAAACCGGGCGTGGGGAAGCGCAGAGCGGACAGCGCGCGTCATGGGATGTTCACGGGATGTTCGATGTGGCAGTCGAGTGGGTTGACGAGAGCGCCAGAACGACGTCCCGTACGATCATCGGATCGGTGGAACGGGAATGCACTTCGCGCACCCCGGATTGTGTCACGACGTCGTGCACGTTGTGCCCGCGAATGCCGCCACCAGCGAGAATCGTCAGCCGCGTATCGGCCAGACGATGCAGCTGGCGCAATTCGTCCGCACCTTCGAGTGCCGTGGCGGCATGTCCAGCGGTGAGCACATAGTCGACGCCCAAGAGCATCAAGGTGTCGAGTGCCTCGAGTGCACCGGGAGTGCGGTCGAACGCGCGGTGAAACGCCACCTTCATCGGGCGTGCCAACGCAATCAGCTGCGCCAACTGGTCGCGCTGCACGGTGCCGTCGCGGTGCAACGGTCCCACCACGATGCCGTTGGCGCCCAATGCCTTGGCGGCCACGATGTCGTTGGCCATGACATCGAGGTCGTCGTCGCTGTACACAAACCCGTCGACGTGCGGCCGAATCATCACATGCAGCGGGATCTGCAACTCGTCACGGCAACGGGCAATCAGCCCAAGCGACGGCGTGGTGCCGCCGTCGCCGGGTCCGCACAACTCTACACGGCCCGCGCCGAACGCCTGCGCTTCGCGCGCCGTGACGACGGAGTCGCAGCAAGCTTCAACGAGCACCGCCTGTCGCTCGTGCATACGCGCGGCCGATCAGTGCGCGGCGACGGTCGCCGACGCGCTCGGCGACGGTCGGAACCGCAGCAGGAACACCACAAACACCCCGAGCGCGAAGAGCGCCGCAAACTGCCACACCTGCAGCCAGTCGTGCGAGGCGGCGCTGTTGCCGTTACCGCCCGTGGCAAACTTGCTGACCACAGACCCGGACACCGACGCCCCCACGAAGTAGCCTGCGCCGTTCGTGACGAGGTTGAGGAAGCCCTGCGCCGCAGCGCGGATCTTGGGGCCTGCCACGTCGTCTGTGTAGATCTGGCCGGCCACAAAGAAGAAATCGTAGCAGACACCATGCAGCAGAATGCCGGCGTAGATGAGCCAGAGTCCGCCCGATGCATCACCGCGGCTGAAGGCGAAGTAGCGCAGCGCCCACGCGAGCATGCCGACGAGCATGATCCACTTGATGCCAAGCTTTCGGAGCGCAATGGGGAGCAGCAGCATGAAGCCGACTTCCGACGCCTGCCCGAACGACATGATGCCAGCGGCATTCTGCACGCCGATCTCATTCATGAACGGATTGGCGAAGGCATAGTAGAACTGCAGCGGGATGCAGAGGAAGAACGAGCCGAGCACGAAGATGGCGAAGCCGGGCCGCCGCAGCAGTTGCAGCGCATCAAGGCCCAGGGCATCCCGCACGCTGAACGCAGCGCCGGCAGATCGCGGCGGCGTGTGTGGCAGCAGGAAGGCGAACAGTCCCAGCACGGCCGAACCCGCGGCCGAGATCTGCATCGGAATGGCGAGCTTGTCGGCCTTGAGCACGAATCCAACGAGAATGCCAGACGCCACGATCCAGCCGATCGTGCCAAACACGCGGATGACGGGAAAGTCGCGCGTGGCGTCTTTGATGTTGTGCAGCGAAATCGAGTTGGTCAGCGACAGCGTCGGCATGTAGCAGATCGCGTACGCCAGCAACAGCGGATAAAAGCGTCCCCACTCCGTCTGCTGCGACATAAAGAACATCAGAACGGCGCCGATCAGGTGCAGCACCGCCAGCAGCTTCTCACTCGCAAAAAAGCGGTCGGCGACAATGCCCATGAAAAACGGCGAAACGATCGCCGCGACCGCCATCGCGCCGTAGGCGGTTCCCACCTGCGTGTCGGTGAAATGCAGCGTCTGCGAGATGTAGGTGCCCATGGTGACAAACCAGGCACCCCAGACGAAGTACTGCAGGAACATCATGACCGACAAGCGAAACTTCGTACCCATCAGGGCGGCTCCGGATGACGCGGGCAGGGTGGGAGCGTCTCGGCAGCGGACGCAGGTCCGCTATGGTATGCGCCGGGCCAACGACATGGAAGACAGGCGGCCGCGCGAATGTGCGCGCCGTGCCGCACCGGCTCACTCGCCCGCCGGTCCGGACCGAAAGAGGCGTCGTGGGAACCCCGACAGGATTCATCGGACGCCCGACTGCCCCCGGGATGCGAATTCGCCATCCTGCCCGCTGAGGACGGCATCACGACGCCCGGACACACCGAGCGGGCGCGTTGGCGCATGCGTCGGGAAGGGGGAGGGACGTGGCCGAGCACGGGGCAGCGCAGGGGTCAGGGTCGTGGTTTCGGGCGATCCTGATCGCACTCATGTTGGCGATACTGATGAGCTTGCTGCTCATGCTGGTGCCGCACTGGATTCTCGTGCGCCTGCCTGCAGGATCGCGGACCACCCGCGTGCTGCTCGCGACGGGGTGGGTGGCGGCCGTCACCGTGTGTCTGCTCGTGTGGGGGTGGCGGAAACTGCCGCGCTCGGCGGCCCCGCATCGGTCAGTGCGACAGGGCGCGGACGAGCCGGAGCCGCACGCATGAGCCCACGCTCGCATGCCAAGCGGGGCCGGACCGAGTCGTCGACAGAGATGCTGCCGGACGCCTCCACACCGACGCCCACGCCGACGGCCACCGCGGTCACGGATCGCGTCCCCACCACGCCGGATGCGCGGTGGTTCGCCGAGACGGTGTCATGCCGCGCCGCCTGTCCCGTGGGTACGGACGCGGCAGCGTACGTGCGCGCGATCAGTGAGCGGCGATTCAGCGATGCGTACGATATCGCCCGCGCGCACAATCCGTTTCCGAGTATCTGCGGTCGTGTGTGTTCAGCTCCCTGCGAGCGCGCCTGCCGCCGCGGTGTGATCGATGCTCCGGTGGCCATTCGCGCACTCAAGCGGTCGGCGAGCAACCATGCGGGCGCCGAACGGCACGACCGCTCACGATGGCACGTGGCGCACGGGCCGGTGCCACGCGCCACCGGCCCGTCGATCGGTATCGTCGGCGCGGGACCCGCTGGGCTGGCCGCGGCGTACGCACTGCGACTGGCCGGGTGCGCGGTCACGTTGTACGAAGCCGACGCCACGGCCGGTGGCATGCTGCGCGCGGGGATTCCGGCCTTCCGCTTGCCGCGCGATGTCCTGCGCGCCGAAGTAGATGCGATTCTGTCGCTGGGCATCTCCCTCGTATCGTCGTGCGAGATCGGTCGTGATCGCTCGCTCGAGGAGTTGTTGTTTCTGCATGCGTCCGTGCTGATCACGGTCGGCTGTCGACGTGGGCGGAGCGCGTCGGTGCCGGGCAGCGATCTGCCGGGTGTGATGCGCGCCGTCGATGTGCTGCGCGCGATCAACGGTGACGCCACGACGGTGGTGCGTACACCGGTCGTGGTGGTGGGCGGCGGCAGTGTCGCCTTTGACGCGGCGCGCGTGGCGCGCCGCAGCGCGCACTGGGACGACGTGCACACCGCGCTCGACGCGGCGCGGCTTGCGGCACGTCGCACGACCTCCAGCGTGCAGTTGATTGCACCAGAGGCTGCGCCGCGGCTGGCGGTGCCACGCGAGGAGTTACGCGAGGCCGATGTGGAGGGCGTGCGCGTCCGCGCGGGGATGGGGATCCGCGCCATCAATGGCACCACACATGTGGAGTCAGTGACGCTGGCGCCGATCGCACGGCTGCGCGATGACGACGGTCGCTTCCGGCCGCAGTTCGCCGAGGGGCGCGATGAAGTGGTGCCCGCGTCGACGGTGATCTTTGCCATCGGACAGGAGTCGGATACCGACTTCGTCGCGCCGGATCTCGATGTGGGTCGTACCGCGTGGGGCGGTATCCCGTGCGATCGGGACGGGCGCACTCGGCACGCGCGACTGTACGCGGCCGGTGACGTCGCCACCGGTCCTCGCGATGTGATTCTCGCGGTGGCCGCCGGTCAGCGGGCCGCGCGTACCATTCTGCAGGATCTGTCGGTGCGGAGTGCGCGCACGGTGGCACCGGCGCGCCAGTCTGCCGAACCGGCGATGGAACCATCGTCGGCCGAGTCGGTTGGAACGACGCCGCGCAGCTGGCAGGTCGGTGTGCCGCATCGCGTCTGGACCGGCTACGACGTCATCGCGCGACGCGTGCTGCCCGTACTCCCACTGGCCGAGCGGCAGATGCACGATGAAGTCGAGCGTGTGCTGCGTGATGACGATGCCGTGGCGGAGGCGACCCGCTGTCTGCACTGTGATGCGCACGTGATGCTGGACGCCGCACGGTGTGTGGCGTGCGCCCTGTGCGTCGATGTGTGCCCCTACGGTTGTCTCGCGCTCTTGCCGCACGGCGCCGACACGTTTGCGTTGTCACTCGATGAATCGGCGTGCATCCGCTGCGGACTCTGCATCGACCGCTGTCCGCCCGGTGCACTCTCGCTTGAACGGGTGGTGGTCCATGAGTGACACCCTCTGGTCTCGCGCGCTGCGCCGCTGGCAGGACACCGCGCTCTATCGCAGCATCGTGCGCACGCCGCCGGTCGACTCGCCGCGCGGCCGCGCACAGCGGTCGTTCGGCAACGTCTTTCCGCATCTGTACCCGGTGCGCGTACCCCGGCGACTGCTCGACTTTCGCAGCACCTTCCGACTGGGCTACATCGCGACGGTGCTGTTCGTCGTGCTGCTGGTGACGGGTACCTATCTCATGTTCTTCTATACGCCGGCCGTGAGCATGGCCTACGGCGATATGGAACGACTGCGCACGCTCGTCGGTTTCGGACAGCTTATTCGCAACGTGCATCGCTGGAGCGGGCACCTGATGGTGCTGGTGGTGGTGCTGCACATGGCGCGCGTGTTCTGGGATGGCGCGTACAAGGCACCGCGGCAATTCAATTGGGTCGTCGGCGTCGGCCTCCTGATCATCACGCTCGCCTATTCGTTCACGGGCTATCTGCTGCCGTGGGATCAACTTGCCTATTGGGCCGTCACCGTCGGCTCCGATCTGGTGCACTACGTCCCCGTGATCGGCGGGTGGGCGCGCGACGTGCTGCTGGGTGGCAGTACGATCGGCCAGTCGGCGCTGCTGCGCTTCTACGTCATGCATGTCGCCGTGCTGACGGCGTTTTTCGGCGTGCTGTTCTCGGTGCATGTCTGGCGCGTGCGGAAGGACGGGTTCGCGCCCGGTACACTCAAGGACTCGCGGCGCGGCGCGTCAGCAGGGCGGTCAGCAGGCGCGGACGCACGCGCGTCGGCGCCCACGATCGCGCGCGGCGCGACGCGACGTATTCGACTGCTGGGTGTGGTCGAGGCGTCGCCGGAGACGGCCCATACGCGAACGCCGGATGACGAGGTGTTTGCCTGGCCGCACTTGCTGGTGCGCCATCAGGTCGCCGCGCTGGCCACACTGGTGGTGGTGATCGCGATGGGTATCGCGTTTGACGCACCACTGCGCGATCACGCGAACGCCAATCTCACACCCGAGCCAGCCAAGGCGCCGTGGTATTTCGTGGGCATTCAGGAACTGCTGGCGCACTTCGATCCCGTGGCGGCCGGCGTGCTGGCACCGACGGCGCTGCTCGTGCTGCTGGCGGCACTGCCGTATGTGGATCGCGATGACACGTACAAGCCCGGCGACCGAAAACTCGTCGTGTCGCTGGTGGCGCTCGCCGGCGCGACGGCGCTGGTCCTGACGGTGATCGGCGCGTTTTTCCGAGGTCCCGGCTGGGCGTTCGTGCTGCCCTGGCAGCATCTCTACTTCGAACCATGACCCGGAACGCACCATGAGCCCGACACGCCGAGAAGCGCTCGAAACCGGCTGGACCATCGGCAGCGGATTGCTGGCCGCCGCCGCGACGTGGACCACCTACGAAGCCCTCGCGCCGCTTGCCAGTGTGGAAGGCCGTGGCCGGTTGCCGCTTTCGCCGCCCGACGCCTACGCTGACGGCAGTGTGACGTTCGTGCGTGAAGGACACTTGTACGTCACGCGCGTCAAAGGCGAGCTCTTTGCCCTTTCGCAGAAATGTCCGCATCTCGGCTGCCGCGTGCCGTTCTGCGACGGGAGCGCGCGCTTCGAATGCCCGTGTCACGGCTCGGTCTTCAACCTGGCCGGGGAACACATGCACGGGCCGTCGCCGCGCGGCATGGACCGCCATCCGCTGGTGATCGAGGATGGACGGGTCATGGTGGATGTGGCGACCATCATCGAAGGTCCGTCGCTCGGTCCGCGGCAGTTTGATACGCCATCGCCCGGCGCAAGCTGTCTCGACGCGCCGAAGGCCGGGTGACCATGCGCGTGTGCCATCTGCGGGTCATGACCTGATGCAACGCCTCGTCCAGCCGCCGCCACTCGACGCGCCGGAGTTGGCGCGTTCACTCGATCGACAATACGTGATCGGCCTGGTGTGCATGCTGCTGCTGATTCTCGCCTTTCCGCTCTATCGCATCGGTGAGCCGGGGCGACGGGCGCGGGCGCGGCAGGCCATGGAACGTGAGTCCGTGATGCTGGGCCATGAGGCATACAATCGCGCGTGCGCCGCGTGCCATGGCGTTGATGGCGTGGGCGGCAGCATCGGTCCCACGCTGGCGGCGAAGGAGTTTCTCGAACAGACCAGCGATCTGCAGATGGCGTGGCTGATCGCCGGCGGCATGCCGGGGACGACAATGGCCGCTTGGCATATCGATCTCGGTGGACCGCTCACCGGCCAGGAGATCGACCGCATGGTGCGTTATCTTCGTTCACTGGAGCGCACGTCTCCGTCGATTCCCGAGTGGCGCACGGGAGCGCGCGCTCCACAAGACACCGCGCCCGATCATCGGGCACGTGACGCGCGCGAATCCACCGAGCGGAGGAGACACCGTGAGCGATAGTGCACCCGGACACCACGACGACGTGCAGGCGCAGCAGATGCTGTCCTACCCACTCGGCCGACACCAGCGGCGCGACGGGTATACCGCCGACGAGCGGCAAGCGTTCATTGCGCAGTTGGCCGCGCAGCCGTCGGCGCTCGCGGCGGCGGTGAGCGGTCTACCCGACGCCGCGTACGACCGGCCGTACCGTCCCGGCGGATGGACCATCCGCCAGTTGGTGCATCACGTGGCCGACAGTCATGTGAACATGTTCATCCGCGTCAAACTGGCGCTGTCCGAGGACGAGCCCACGATCAAGCCGTACGATCAGGATGCGTGGGTGCAGCACGCCGACGTGGCCACCGTGGCACCCATGGTCTCGATTGCAATGCTGGCCGCCATGCACGAACGCGTCGTGGCGCTGTTTCGATCGTTGTCACCGGAGCAGTTTGCGCGCGGGCTCATGCATCCGGAAAACGGGCGCATGACCATCGAACAGGTGTTGGCGTTGTATGCGTGGCACGGCGATCACCATATCGCGCATATCCGGAACTTCCGCACGCGCGAACAGACCTGACGCGCCGCTGATTCGCCGCCACATCCGGCCGTGCGTCGGATGTGGCGCGACGAAGGCGGCCCTTCACGGCGGCCTTTACGGCTGTCCTTCGGTGATCTTGGCGCCGTCGCCGACGGCGGCGAATCCGCCGCTGGTGCCAATGCCGAATAACGCGTAGATGATGCGAGTGGCAGGTGTGGTGAGCGTCTGCCAGGTGCGCCCATCGTAGCGCAGGATGGTTCCGCTGTCGCCGGCCACGTACACCTCTGTTGGCCCGCGTCCCCAGATGGCGCGCAGATCACGCGTGGTCGGCACGGCTTGTGTGCTCCAGTACACACCGTCGTAGCGCAGAATGGTGCCGCCGTCACCGGCCACAAACACATCATTCGGCCCCGTCCCCCAGACCGCGCGCAGGCGTCGCGTATTCGGCACGGGCACCGACACCCCGAGCCACCGTCCGCCGTCGAATCGCAGGACGACGCCCGAGTCGCCCACCACAAAGACGTTGGACGGATCGCTGCCCCATACCGCGCGTAGAAACTGCGACGTGCCACTCGCCTGCGGTGACCACGGGCCGCCGCTCGCGCGCAGAATAGTGCCGCGCTCACCGACGATGATCGACTGCGATGGCCCCCCACTCCAGATGGCGCGCAGCAGGTTGGTAGTGGGCGACACTTCGCGTTTCCAACTGTTGCCGTCGAAACGGATGATCGTGCCCGTGTCCCCGACGGCGATAATGTCGGTGGCGCCACTGCCGCTGATGCCGTAGAGGTCGTTCGCGCCGGGTACGGGTTCCGGAAGCCAGCTGTTGCCCGTGCGACGGAAGACGGCGCCGCCAAATCCCACGGCGAACATCGGGCCGTTTGGCGCACTCCACACCGACAGCAGCGCGGGGTCGGAGATCTCGGTGGCGGCCACCGCCGCGGCGCCACTGCCTTGCACGGTCACCACGGTGCCATACCAGCCGCCCAATCGCAGCGTGCCGTCACCGCGCGAGGTGATGGCACGCAGATTCTGTCCCGAGCCACTGTTCAGGATGCGCCACGTCGTGCCGTCGAAGTGCCAGAGCGCGCCGGTGTTGCCCACCGCGTAGATGTCGTTGAAGGCGCGACCACGCAGGGCAAACAGATTGGCCGCACCCGGCGGCGTCATGGTTGTCCATGCGGCGCCATCAAAACGCAGAATGGTCCCGGCGACACCCACGGCGAACACATTCCCCGCGCTCGACCCCCACACATCGAACAAGGCATTGTTCGCCGGCGCGGTCTGGCGGCGCCACTGTTGTCCGTCGTAGCGCAGAATCACACCGTTGTTGCCCACGACAAACACGGCGCTGCTGTTCGCGCCCCAGATGCCCCACAGGTCTTCGCTGACACCGGTGGACATGGCGGACCATCGGGTGCCATCCCACCGCAAGATCGTCCCGCGATCGCCACTGACGTACACCTCGGTCGCCGAGAGACCCCACACCTCCAACAGCGTGGCATCGGTGCCGCTCGTCACCGGCGCAAACGTATTGCCGTCTCCGCGCAGAATGAGTCCGTTGGTGCCCACGATCCAGATGTCGGTCGGCGAGGAGCCCCACACGCCCACGAGCGTTTCCGTAGTGCCAAGCGGAACGACCTCCCACGGTCCGGTGCCGCGCGCGCGCAGCAGTCCGCCGTTTTGCCCGACACCGTACGTGGTGCCTTGGCCATCGTCCCAGATGCCGAGCAGCGTGACATCCGACAAGCCGGTCCGCGCGGTCCGCCATTGTTGCACCCCGGGCGCGAGGGCGGTCACGGTGACCTGCACCAGTGTCGCCAGGGCGCCCACACTGGCCGTCACCCGCGTCGTGCCCGGGGCCAGCGCCTGTACCACCCCCTGCGCATCGACCGTCGCGACCGTGGGGACATCGGAGCGCCACGTCAGCGTCGGCGTCGTGATCACGGTGCCCGCGCTGTCGCGAGCGACCACGGCAATGGCCTGCGACTGCCCCGATTGCAGATTCACCGATGCCGGCTGCGCGCCCAGACTGGCGACGCCAGCGGGCGGCGGCGGCGGTGGCGGGGTGGGATCAACGGGATCGTCGTGACCGCACGCCGACAACAGCAAGACCGGAACAAGCCACCGCAAATAGCGCATGAATTGGAGGGTAGTGGCGCGTGGGCGTGCCGCGCAACGGGAGTCGTCGTAGCTTTCACACATGACCTTCCCATACCCTTTCAGCGGGCCGCGCGTTCACCGCGCCGTGGCGTGGACGATCACCTCCGCCATGTGTCTGCTTGCGGCACCAACCGCCACGCTCGCCCAGCGCGGCGTGCCGCGCACGTCGGTGCCATCGCCAGGCGCCGATGTCTTTCTGCTGCCGATCACCATGCCCGCCGGCGGCGACCCACGCATTGGTGCGCCCAACAACCTCACGCGCCGCGACGGCTACGATAATCAGCCGTCCTTCGCGGCCTCGTCACGCGAGATGTTCTATACGTCCAACCGCGGTGACGGACAGACGGACATCTACCGCTATGATTTCAGCACCGGTCTGGCGACGCCGGCACGGCGCACGGCGCCGGAGAGCGAATACTCCGCGTTTCCCATCGATGGCGGCAAAGCGCTGGCGGTGATTCGCGTCGAAGCCGATTCGACGCAACGACTCTGGCGCATGCCGCTCGACGCGAGCGCTCCGTCGCCGCTGTTCGCCGACATCAAACCGGTGGGCTATTTCGCCCAGGCGAACGACAGCACCTGGGCGCTCTTTGTGTTGGGAACGCCCACGACGCTGCATCTCGCCACGATCGGCAAGCCCGGCAGCACGATGA
>JAGNMU010000539.1 GCA_017991005.1 Gemmatimonadaceae bacterium
CGCTTCGGCCGCGACGTTCGGCGACTCCGACCCAACCTGGTCATCGACGGAGTAGACGGCATGGACGAGGCCACCTGGGAGGGCGCCACGCTCTCGATTGGCGGCGCGACCATCGAACTCGACTCGCTACGTGCACGATGCCCGATGACAACCGTTGACCCCGACTCGATCACACGGGACATCGAAGTGCTCAAGGATATCGGTCGCCGTTTCGGCGGAAAGTTGGCACTGAACGCGTCGGTGTTGCGCGGCGGTGAGATCGCGGTTGGGGACTCGGCGCAACTCCAACGCCCGCAGTAAGACCAGCCGCCCGAGCACCTGTGACAAGAACGCCATGGGCTTTGGCGTATGGGTGATCGTGACGAGTCCCATGTGTGCACGGCCGCAATGAACAATCCCGCGGCGATGCCGCGCGACGGATCTCGGCTTTGAGCGCCGGATCACTCACCGCGACAGAGGTTCACGGCTGTTGGTGCGCGACGCAAGGATTCGTCGAGCGAAAGGCGGGTATGCGCAAGATCTACGAAGCCGGAGGAAGGCACGGGCTCGTCAGGGAGTGAGGGATCGCGGTAACCGAGGCGGGTGATCAGCAGGCACGCGCGCTCCACTGCTGGCTGGCGATGCCGCGCAGACCTACCGCTCGTCTCCCGCGATGGGCGCGCGATCCTTCACCTTCTTCAGTACACGTCGGAACGCGGTTTTCGAGCTGCGGGCGGCGCGAGCCTCAAGGTACTCGCTGGTCATGAGGGCGGACATCTTCTCCGCTAGCGACGTCGCGATCAGCTGATTGATCGAGATACCCTCTTGCTCAGCGAGGGCGCGCGCTTGGGCGTGCAAAGATTCGGGCAACCGGAGACTGATCGTGCTCATGCGTCCTCCTGAAGACGGGCCAGGAACTGGCCCGGGGTGAGTGTCTGAATTCCGAACTGCTCGACGCCGACGAAATCGCGCGTGTTGAACGTGATGATGAACGGGCACTGCGCTTCGACCGCCACTTCGAGCACCATATCGTCGTTCGGGTCCCGCAGGAACGGGCGCCACAGGTAGAAGATCTGGCGGTGGTGCGCCTGCGCACACACGAAGTCGACGACGTCATCGACGTCGGCGTGCGTGAGCCCCAGCTCTCGCGCCTGCCGACGGGCGACAGCTTCGTACTCCAGCACCAGCGGCACCGATACGCTGATCTCGAACGCGTTCTCAGCCAGTAGCTCCAAGAGCGCGAAGGACGCCCCGCGCCTTGAGCGCAGGCCGGCAATCAGGACGTTGGTGTCGAGGACGACGTGGGGTTTCATGTGGTATCATATACGATACCAGTCAGGCAACGGACCGGCAAGGCGCGTCACTGGGCGACGGCAGGCGTCGCAGCAACGGTCGTCGCTTCACCACCCACTCGAACGCAAAGCGCCCGGCCAACTCTCAACGAGTCAACCGGGCGCTCACTGCTTCAGCACATCACCAACGCGTTACCGCGCCGACGCCGCCGCACTCTTCGTCGGTCCCGGACATGCCGGCCACGGCCGCGGCGACCCGTCCGGCAGATTCCCCTGCGGCACCAGATCCCGCGGGAACTTCTGCGGATCTTCCGACGCCATGTACGCCAGCATCGCGATGAACGTCGCGTTGTTGCGCAGGTCTTCGGGCACGATCTTGTCGAACGTGTCGCGGTTGGTGTGCCACGACGTGTTGCTGTAGTCCCAGCTCAACGCCCCGGTGCCGATGCCGGGCGCCTTGTGACACACGAACGTGGTGTGGTCGGTGCCGCCTGGACCGCCGAACGCGGACGTGCCGCCCAGTCGCACCCACTGCGTCACTTCCGACGGCATCTCGCTCATGTAGCGCGACAACACCGCGCCGCCCTGCACGAACGGGCCCGGGCTGATCGACGAGATGCGGCCAGTACCGTTGTCCTGATTGAACAACATCTGCATGCCGGCGAGCACTTCAGGATGCATCTCGGCGTACGCCTTCGAGCCGTTGAGCCCCTGCTCTTCCGAATTCCAGAGTCCGATGATGATGGTGCGCTTGGGATTCGGATACACCGTCTTCAAGATGCGGATCGCTTCGATCATCGTCAGCGAACCGGTGCCGTTGTCCGTCGCGCCCGAGCCGCCCGTGAACGAATCGAAGTGTGCCGACAACACGACGTATTCGTTCGGCAACGTCGAGCCCTTGATTTCGGCCACCACGTTGCCCACCGGACGTTCATCGCCCTTCTCGGCGTCCACCATCAGGCGAATTTTCGGGCTCTGGTTGTTCGTCGCGAGACGATACAGCAGCCCCATGTCTTCGCAGCCCACGTCGACCGTGGGGATCTCCTGCGCCGCCGATCCGAACACTTTGTTGATGCCCGGATACTGCGAGAAGTTGGTCGTCAGCGCGCCAAGCGCACCTGCCGCTTTGAGACGCGCCTGAATCGCACGCGGGCCACCGCCGGCCAGCACCCGCTGGTTGTACGACGCACTCAGCGCACTCTGCTCCTGACGCAGCCGATCACGCGATTCGACCGTGCCAAACTCCGCCCACTGCGACGGCATGCGGCACGAGAGCTGTGGCGCATTGAGCACCACGTACTTGCCCTTCGCCGCCGGCACCCACGCCGCAAACTGTTCAGGCGTAGTCACGTTTTCGGGGATGACCACCACCGCGCCCTCCACCCACTTGCCCTTCGTCCCCGGCGACCAGCCCATCGCCGTGATCTCAAGCCCACGCACGCGCGGGAACAGCAGCTCGCCAAACGCGGCGCCGTTCTTCCAGCTGTTCCAGGTCCCGTAGTTCTCGATGCGCGCCGGGATGCCCCACGAATTGAACGAGGACACCATGTAGGCCTGCGCACGATCGGCGTCGCTGGACCCGGTCAGACGGGGACCAATGGAGTCGAGCAGCGTTTGCGCAATCTTCATCACCTGCGAGCGCTGCATGCCTTCCTCGAAGATCTTCTGGATCATCGGTTCGGTCGGCGGCTTCGAGCGCACGTACGGGGCCGTGGCGCGATCGACCGGCAGCGCCTGGGCGTTGGTGGGAGGAGGCGTAGGGCCCGGCGGGCCGCCTCGGCCGCCGCGTCCGGCCTGCGCCAGCGCGTTGGAGGCGAGGAGAGCCGTGGTGAGGGCGCTAAAGAGGAGCGTCTTTCGAGTCATGGGTCGGAAT
>JAGNMU010000540.1 GCA_017991005.1 Gemmatimonadaceae bacterium
GATCAAGTCAGAGATTCTCTGTCACGGCCTCGGGGCCCATGCCATGTTTCCCGGTACTCGGACGGTGCTCGACATCGGCGGTCAGGATACGAAAGCGATACAAGTCGACGACCAGGGCATCGTGACGTCGTTTCAGATGAACGACCGATGCGCAGCCGGATGCGGACGCTATCTCGGCTACATCGCCGACGAAATGAACCTTGGCCTGCATGAATTGGGGCCGCTCGCCTGTGGGTCGAAAGCGCCCGTGCGCATCAACTCGACCTGCACGGTGTTTGCCGGCGCGGAGCTCCGTGAGAGGTTGTCGCTCGGCGAGAAGCGAGAGGACATTCTGGCCGGGTTGCACCGCGCCATCATCCTGCGGGCCATGTCGCTGATCGCTCGCTCGGGCGGCATCAGCAATCAGTTCACGTTCACCGGCGGTGTGGCCAAGAACCCCGCCGCCGTCGGCGCGTTGCGCGTTCTGCTGCAGGAGAACTACGGCGACATGCAGATCAACATCTCTGACGACTCGATCTATACCGGAGCACTCGGCGCGGCATTGTTTGCGCTGCGCGATTCCACTCGCGGTCGTGTGGGCGTGGCGCACTAGGGGGAGGGGCACATGGACGCACTGAAGGATCAGATGCTCACCGCCGGTGTCGACGTGGGCTCGGCCGTCGTCAAAGTGGCCATTGTCGAGACGGACGGCGCAGGCGCGGAGCGTCTGGTCGCGGGCCGGGCCGAACGCATTCGTCGGCGGGATGCGATTCCGGTCGCTCGCGAACTCTACGATGAACTGCTCAAAGAAGCCGGGGTCTCTGCCGCTGACGTGACGTATGTCGCGACCACCGGGGAAGGTGAGACGATCCCGTTTCGCACGGGGCACTTCTATGGCATGACGACACATTCGCGAGGCGGACTGTTTCTCGAGCCAGAGGCGCGCGCGATCATCGACATGGGCGCGCTGCACACGCGTGCCGTGGCGATGGACGGCCGCGGCAAGGTGCTGGGCTACCGCATGACGAGCCAATGCGCATCGGGCTCGGGCCAGTTTCTTGAGAACATTGCGCGGTATCTCGGCGTGTCGCTCGAAGAGGTCGGCGCGCTGTCCCTTCAGGCCGACGCCCCGGAAACCTGCTCGTCCATCTGCGCGGTGCTGGCAGAGACCGATGTGATCAACATGGTGTCGAGAGGGATCAGCCTGCCGAACATTCTCAAAGGCATTCACGCGTCGATGGCCGGTCGCGCCGTGAAACTGGTGATGTCATTGGGCGTCGCGGGCCCCGTGCTGATCACGGGTGGGCTGGCGGCTGATCAGGGATTGGTCGCGGCCATGCGTGAAAGTGCCGTGGGTCAGAAGATGACCGTGGACGTTCGCAGTCATCCACAGTCGATTCTCAGCGGCGCGCTCGGCGCGGCACTGTGGGGCGGGTACCGTGCGCGCAAGCTGCGAGATCGTGAGCCGGTGGCGTCATGACGACGTGTGATGAGACGGGGCGTCTGGACGGTCAGGTCGCCGTCGTCGCTGGCGGCGCTGGTGCGATCGGCGAGGCCATCGCCGATCGATTGGCGTCGAATGGCGCCCGTGTGTTCTCGCTGGATGTGCGGGGCGCTGCTGATCGACCCGGTGTGACGTCTCTTGTATGCGACCTGTCGCGATCCGACGATGTCAACGCGGCCATGGACCGCATTGACACCGAGGCTGGCCGCATCGACATCGTCGTGCATGCCGCGGGCGTCGTGCGGGATGCGCGGCTGTGGAAGCTCACGGATGACGACTGGCGCGCCGTGATGTCGACCAATCTTGATTCGGCGTTCTATCTCCTGCGGTCGGCAACGCCCCGCCTGCGTCGGGCCGGCGGTTCTGTGGTCCTGATTTCCTCCATCAACGGAGAACGCGGCAAGGTCGGGCAGGCTGCGTATGCGGCCAGCAAGGCGGGCCTGAATGCCCTCGCCAAGACCGCGGCCCGCGAACTCGGGAGCTTCGGCATTCGCGTGAATGTTGTGTCGCCTGGGTGGATTGAGACCCCGATGACCGTTGCGTTGCCAGACGATGTGCGCGAACGGGCGCGCCAGGATAGCGCGCTCGGTCGTCTGGGTGAGCCGGATGACGTGGCTCGCGTCGTGATGTTCCTGGCCGGATCACTGGCCCGCCATGTGACGGGACAGATTCTGCGTGTTGATGGCGGTCAGCTGATCGGCTGACGGAGGTGAGCGATGGATGAAGGTCAAACCGTGCCCCGCGACCAGGTGTTGGTGCGCAGTCTGCTGCTGTCGGATCTGGACGCGATGGTGTCGATCGACGCCATGGCGACGGGTCGCCGGCGTGATCAGTTTCTGCAGAAGAAGCTCACGCAGGCCTTGGCTGACACCGGCATTGCCATGTCGCTGGCCGCCGAGCTGGACGGACATGTCGTCGGCTTTCTGCTGGCGCGTGTGTACTACGGTGAGTTTGGCGTTATGGAGCCGTCCGCAGTGATGGATGTGCTGGGTGTGCATCGCGACTACCGCGGGCGGCACGTGGCAGCTGCCGTGCTCGACCAGTTGCGCACGAACCTCCTCGGTCTGGGCATTCGCACGTTGCAGACGGAAGTGCGTTGGGACAGTCCTGATCTGCTGGCGTTCTTTCAACATGAAGGCTTCACGATCGCGCCGAGGATTTGTCTGGACCTTGATCTCGCTCGTACGCGAACCTGAATGCCTCAATGACGATTACGAAGTCCACGCGTTACGCGTTGTACGCGGCTGCAGAAATGGCCATGGCCGGCGAGGCACTGGTCACCGTGTCGGCGGTGGCGAAGCGGTACGGCATTCCTGAAGGTGCGCTCGCGAAGGTGTTTCAGCAGTTGGTGCGTGCCCGGCTTGCGGCCGGCACACGCGGCATCGGCGGCGGCTATCGATTGGCGCGTCCACCATCCAAGATCACGGTGCTCGAAGTGCTACATGTATTCGAGCGTCCGCGCACGACCGGGGCGTGCCTGCTGCACGACGGCCCCGGCGACAGCTGCCCCCAGACGTCCGCGTGCCGCCTGCACTGGCTCTTCAGCGAAGTGGATGAACTGGTGCGTTGCACGTACGAGTCGGTGACGCTCGAGACGCTGGTGCGCCGCGCCGGTCGGCGTGCCTCCCCCCCTGCCCTGGTTCAGCTGCGCCGAAC
>JAGNMU010000101.1 GCA_017991005.1 Gemmatimonadaceae bacterium
GTCGACTGTCCCTGTCACGAGTCTCGTGGTGCGTCAAAGTCCCACATCCCAAGTCTCTACGTCCCGTATCTGTTGTTCGCCGTTGTCAATCCTGCCCCCCTACCCCTTGACCACCCACCCCTTCCACTCCACCTCCGCCAACCCAATCGTCAGCTTCTGCTGAAATCGCACCAATGGCTGCTGCAGCAGCAGTGGCTCGTCCGCCAAAATGGTCAGCCACCGTTCCTCGCCGTAGAGCGCACTCCGCAGCCCCAACTCGGCGAATCGCCGCGATTCGCGGTCGATCAGTTTCTCCACGCCGAATTTCTGTGCGAACCGTTTGAGTTCGCCGATCGCCGCAGCGCGTTCCTGCAAATCCACGAAATGCACCTTCACGCGGCGCTCCGCGAAAAAGCGCTGCGCTTTTCGCGTGTCTGCGTTCTTCTTGGTGCCAAAGATCTGAACCTGGATCTCGCTCATCGAAAATCGCTCATCGTGAAACACTCATGTCATCGCCGCTTCGGCCGCGGCGCGTTTTGTGTCGTCAAAGGCGTTTTCGCTGCGCGACACCACCAGCGTGGCCACGCCGTTGCCGATGAGATTGGTGATCGCGCGCGCTTCGGACATGAATCGGTCGACACCCAGCAATAGCGCTACACCTTCCACCGGCACGGTGCTCGTCGCCGCGAGTGTACTGGCCAGTACGATGAATCCCGACCCGGTCACACCGGCCGCGCCTTTGCTGGTGAGCATGAGAATTCCGAGCAGCGTGAGCTGCTGGCCGATGCTCAAATCGATGCGATAGACCTGCGCGATGAAGATCGTCGCCATCGACAGGTAGATGCTGGTGCCGTCGAGGTTGAACGAATACCCCGTGGGAATGACCAGCCCCACCACCGGTTTGGCGCAGCCGTACCGCTCGAGTTTTTCCAGCATGCGCGGCAGCGCGGCTTCGGAACTCGACGTGCCGAGCACCAGCAGAATTTCTTCGCGAATGAACCGCAGAAATTTGAGCAGCCGGAACCCGTACAACCGGCAGATGGTGCCCAACACGATGAAGATAAAGATGGCCATCGTCGCGTACACATCGAGCATCAGACGTCCGAGCGGCAGCAACGTCTTGAGCCCGAACGTGCCCACCGTGTACGCCATCGCACCAAATGCCCCGAGCGGCGCGACTTTCATCACAATCGCCACGATCTTGAAAAAGACCGCTTGCAGACGCACCAGAAGATCGGCAATGTCACGCCCAGCATCGCCCACGGCCGTGAGCGCCACCCCAAACAGCACCGAGAAAAACACCACCGGCAGCAGATCGCCCGAGGCAAAGGCCGAGATCACATTGCTGGGCACGATGTGCAGCAGGAACTCCAGGGTGCTTTGCTGCGCGCCGGTGGCCGTGTATTTGGACACGTCGCCGGTGGCGAGTGTGGTCACGTCCAGTCCGGCGCCGGGTTTGGTGACATTCACGATCACCAGTCCGATGGCGAGCGCGAGTGTGGAGACCAGTTCGAAGTACAGCAGTGCCTTGCCGCCAACCCGCCCGAGTTTGCGCAGATCGGCCATCGATGCAATGCCATGAACGATCGTGAGGAAGATGATCGGCGTGATCACCATCTTCACGAGATTCACGAACGTGTCACCAACCGGTTTGAGCGACTTGCCCAGACTCGGGTTGATCACCCCGACCGCCACCCCCAGCGACACCGCCACGAGCACCTGAAAGGTGAGATTGCGAAACAGGCGGTTCATGAGTGGTTGGCGAGGGAATGGTGACAGCGTGGGTGCGCGGGGATTCTAGCACGGGAATCGCATTCGCCTAGAGCAGACCGTGCCCATCCCACGCCGCCCTCGACAATTGCGCATGTTGTCCCGCTCCTCTTCCCTCAGTACTCATTCCCTCCGTGTCCTCCTATCGCCCTGCCTGGTGGCTTCCCGGCCCGCATAGCGCCACGCTGTGGGGGCGGATGGGCCGACGTGAACCGCGACTGCCCTTCCGCCTCGAGCGTCTGGAAACGCCCGACGGCGATTTCCTCGAATTGGCGCGCATCGATGCCCCGGCGCCCGACGCGCCTCGCCTGCTGCTGCTGCACGGGCTCGAGGGCGGCGCGCACTCGCACTACGCGCGGGCCATGTTTCGCGAGGCGACGACACGTGGCTGGGGCGCCGACCTGCTCCTCTTTCGCACCTGCGGTTCAGAACCAAACCGCCTGCCGCGCAGCTACCATTCGGGCGAAACGACCGATACCCGCTTTGTCATCAACCATCTGGGCCGCGAGTTTCCAGACGCGCCGCTGGGACTGATGGGGGTTTCACTGGGCGGCAATGTGCTCTGCAAGCTGCTGGGCGAGCAGGGTCAGGCGCTGCCGGCGCAGGTCAAGGCGGCGGTCGCGATGTCGGTCCCCTTCGATCTGGCGCGTGCCTCGCGGCACATCGGCCGGGGATTTGGAGTGGTGTACGAGCGATTCTTCCTGCGTTCGCTCATTCCCAAAGCGCTCTCCAAGGTGGCTCGGCATCGCGAGCTGGCGCCGCTGACGGCGGTGCGCCGGGCGCGAACGTTATGGGAGTTCGATGACCAGTTCACGGCGCCGTTGCATGGGTTCCGCGATGCCGCCGACTACTACGCGCGGGCCAGCTCGCTGCCGTTTCTCTCGGGGATTCGTCGCCCGACGCTGCTGCTGAGTGCGGTGGACGATCCGTTTCTCCCGCCCGATGTGCTCGATCACGTGCAGGCGATCGCCGAACAGAACGCCTCCATCACGGTCGAATTCCCCGAGCGCGGCGGACATGTCGGCTTCACGGCCGGTCTCAAGCCATGGAATCCGTGGTACTACGGCGAATGGCGGGCCGCGGAGTTTCTGTCCTCTCACCTGACAAACCCGTTGACCAACCCGTCGTGACCGACGCGAACGAAAAACCCGTCAAACCGTGGACTCGATGGTTGGTGCTGGCACAGGTGCTTGGCATCTTCGCGTTTCTGGCCTTCGCCATCGTCCCGCGCTCCAACGACACCACACTCGCCGGCGGCACCGCCACCTCGCTCCCGTCTGGGTCGCTCCCTGCCGGGTCGCTGCCCGTCACCCGTGACAGCTCGATCCGCGCGGCGCAGGACATCGCGACGGGCACTGCGGCCGAGTTTGATACGTTGATGACCGAGCTGACGACGCTCGACAGCACGATCCGTGTGGATTTGAAGTATCGGGGGCGTGACAACTTCACTGGGACGCCGCTTCCGGGGTACGAAGGCAATCGTGCATATCTCCGGCGCGAAGCCGCGCGGGCGTTGGCCACGGTGCAGACCGCGCTGCGTGCCGAAGGGCTCGGGTTGCTGGTGTATGACAGCTACCGGCCATTTCGGGCCACGCAGGCGATGGTGGCGTGGACCGTTCGCGAAAAGAAGGAACAGTTAGTGACCGACGGCTACATCAGCGACCGCAGCCGTCATAACCTCGGGGTTGCCATCGACTGCACCCTGGTCGAGCTGGCCACCGGGCGTCCGCTCGACATGGGTGTTCCCTTCGATACGTTTTCTTCGGCGGCTCATACTGTCAACGCCACGGGTGTTGCCGCCGTCAATCGTACACGGTTTGTTGCCGCGATGCGTCAAGCCGGATTTGCCAACTACGATCAGGAGTGGTGGCACTTCTCGTATGATGTTCCCGCCACCACGCTGCGCCGTTTCGACATCGAAATACGCTAAACGTGATCTGCTAAACGTGATTCACTAGACGTGATTCACTCGCCGCTCCTCGACTCTTCCCCACCTGTCTGCTTATGGAACTCACACCACTTGCCCGCCTTGCGGCGGCCGGTGCCCTGGTCGCGGTGACTGCCGCGTTCACAAGCCGACTGTTGCCCGATGCGGTGGCGGCACCGACCGCCATGTACGTGGTGCAGGATCTGTCGATCCCTGCGTCCGATGCCGCCGCGGCCGGTCGTCTGGCGAAGTCGTCGCGTCATGGGGAGTACGTCATGATCCCCGCTGGCAACGGTGACAGTCTGCGCGCCTACGTGGTGTATCCGGAACGCAAGGACAAAGCGCCGGTGGTGGTGGTGATCGAAGACATCTACGGCTTCGGGTCGTGGATCAAAGGTGTTGGTGATCAACTGGCTGCCGACGGATTCATCGCGGTCGTCCCCGATCTGCTCACGGGCGCGGGCGTTGCCGACGGTGACAGTGCGGTGCGCGCCGCCTCGCCTGGGCTGATTCGTACGCTCAAGCGCGAAGACGTGCAGCGTCGGATTGCCGCTGCCGGTACCTATGGCATGAGCCTCCCCGCCGCCGTGAAGAAGTACGGCGTGGTGGGCTACTGCTGGGGTGGCAGCACGGTGTTCACACATGCCGTCGACGCGGCCAAGGTTGGTGCGGTCGTCGTCTACTACGGTGGCCCGCCGACAGCGGCGGAACTGACCAAGATCAACGCGCCGATTCTCGCGCACTACGGCGGCAACGATGCGCGTATCAATGCGTCGATTCCCGCCACCGATTCGGTGATGAAGAGTCTCAAGAAGCGGTACGACTACACGATCTACGACGGCGCCGGTCATGGATTTCTGCGTCAGCAGGAAGGCAGCCCGGCCAATCTTGACGCCACCAAAAAAGCGTGGCCCAAGACGATCGCGTTCTTCCGCGAAACCCTCGGCAAGTAATCCATCGTGACTGCTGTAGCGTTGGGCGTGCTGATTGTCGGACTCGTGCTGGGCGTGTTTGCGATGCTCTATGGCACCGAACGTCAGGTGCAGGTCGCCGCAGGGCCCAAACCGCATGAACGCACGAGTGAACACAACCCGGCCGCCGAACCATCGCCGCTGTTCAACCTCGCCTCGATTGGCGCGTTCAGCGTTGGCTTTGGACTGACCGGATACGCCGTGGCTCGCGCCACGGCGTGGCCGATGGCGGCACAGGTGGTCGTCGCCGCCATGGCCGGTGCGGCGGCGATGTCACTGCAGTCGCTGCTCATCGCGCGTTGGGCCATTCCCGGCGCACGCGCCGAACATGTCGATGAGCGCTTTCTGCTGCAGGGCACACTGGCCAGCGTCGTGCGCGACGTCCCCGCCAATGGCGAAGGGATGCTGCACTACGCACTCGATGGGCAGGAGTGCGATCTGCCAGCGCGGGAAATGGACGGTGGCGCCATCGCCGCCGGCACCGACGTGGTCATCGATCGCGTCGAGCACGGTGTGGCGTACGTGGAGTTGTGGGCGCGCGTCGAGCAGCGACTCTAGGTCGATCGCGACATGATTCCCGGGATGACGATGCCCACGATGGCCGTGCTCGCGGCCGCACGCGTCATGCAGTTTGGTGACCTGCTTGCCGTGCAGCGACTCGACGACGTGCGCACCATCGCCGGTTCGTGGACGTGGGCCGATGGCGCGATGTTCATCGGCATGGTGCTGGTCATTCGCGCCTGCTTCTTCTGGCTGGCCACCAAAGCCTTCATGCTGATGATCCCCGATGGGGATCGCTGTCTCATGTGCGACGGAGAGACACTGGCCATCCGCCGCGAAGGGTGGTGGCGCGTGCTCGGTCCCCGCTTTCGCCGCAGCTGGTGTCTGGGCTGCGGCTGGGAAGGGCTGGTGCGTCGCTCACAGGTGCCAACGATGTTCGCGCCGGTTACCCGGGAGCACGTTCCGTCGCATAAAGTGTGAGCCAGTCCGGCCAGTTGCCGCTGAGCTCAAAGAAGTCATCGTAGTACACGAGCCCGCGCGCCTCGAGCGTATCGATCAAGTCGGTGAGTGAACTTTCCCCGACCAGCGGTCCGATTACGATCAGCCCCGCTTCCACCCGAAATTCCTCGGGCGTCAGCCCCAGCGTCTCGTCAAACATCTGACGGGTGAATTCGACGCGCTCGAAGGCAGAGCGGCGTATGGCGAGGCTCGGCGCGGAGTTGGAGATCGAGAGAGGCATGAGTGGAGATGAGAAGGAACGGCGAACTACGCTATCGGTTGTGGCGATCAGCGATCGGAGGGAAGCGAACGGCGAACGACGCTATCGGTTGCGGCGATCAGCGATCGGCTACTGCTCGAAACGTGTCGACGCCTCCCCCTCTTCCGATAGTCACCACCGTAGCCGATCGCTGATCGCGTTTAACCGATAGCGTGCTTGCTGTCGCCCACCGCCGATCGCCGATCGCGTTTAACCGATAGCGTCGTTGCTGTCGCCCCACCCCGATCGCCATAGCCGATAACGTAGTCCGCAGTCTCTCCACTATTTTCCTCGCATGTCCCTCCCCTCCTCCTTCGAAGCGAACTTCGACGTCCTCGTCATCGGCGGTGGCCACGCCGGGACCGAAGCCGCCGTGGCGGCCGCGCGATCGGGGGCCCAGGTCGCATTGGTGACCGGGGCGCTGGAGCAACTGGGTCAACTGTCGTGCAATCCAGCCATCGGGGGCATCGCCAAAGGCACTGTCGTCCGCGAAGTGGATGCACTCGGCGGGATCATGGCGCGTGCCACCGATCTGGCCACGCTGCAGTTCCGCATGCTCAACACGGGCAAGGGCCCGGCCGTTTGGGCACCGCGGGCGCAGGCTGATCGGGGGCTCTATCGTCGGGCCGTGCGCACGCTGCTCGAGGCGCAGCCGAATCTGATCACCATGCAGGGCATGGTCTCGCGGTTGCTCTTCGACGAGACCGGCGCACGCGTGATTGGCGTCGAAACACTTGAGGGTCGGCGCTTTGGCGCGCGGGCCGTGGTACTCACCACGGGCACGTTTGGCCGAGGACAGATGCATATCGGCACCGGCACCAAGGTGAGCGGTGGTCGCGCCGGTGAAGCGGCGTCCACCCATCTGGGCGCGCAGCTCGACGCCGTGGGGCTCACCACCGATCGATTCAAAACGGGGACCCCGCCGCGCATCGACGGCCGCTCGGTGGCGCTCGACACATTGCCGGTGCAGCCCAGCGAAATCGAACTCCACGACTATTCCTGGTCGCACTTCTGGCGCACGCCGCGCCGCGTGGGTGAAACCACGCGACATCCGGCGCAGCTTCCCTGCTACATCACGCACCTCGAAGCCGAAGGCACCGCACTCATCACCGCACATATCGCCGAATCGGCGATGTACGGTGGCGCGATTGCGTCACGCGGTCCGCGTTATTGTCCGAGTGTCGAAGACAAGGTGGTGAAGTTCCCCGAGGCCGAGCGGCATCAGTTGTTTCTCGAACCAGAAGGGCACGACACACAGGAGTTGTATGTCAACGGATTGTCGACGTCATTGCCGGTGCACGTGCAACTCGACATTCTGCGCACCGTCAAGGGACTCGAGCAGGCGCGCATGACGCGCGCGGGTTATGCCATCGAGTACGACTACTACCCGCCCACACAACTCGATCTCACGCTGCAGTCGCGCGCGATTGCGGGACTGTGGTTTGCTGGGCAGGTAAATGGCACGACCGGCTATGAAGAAGCGGCCGGTCAGGGTGTGATTGCAGGACTCAATGCCGCACGGTGGACGCAAGAGCGTGAGCCAATCATTCTGGGTCGCGAAACGAGTTACATCGGCGTGCTCGTGGACGATCTGGTCATGCGCGGTGTCGATGAACCGTATCGTCTGTTCACGTCGCGCAGTGAGTTTCGTCTGACGGTGCGGCAGGACAATGCGATCTCGCGGTTGTCCGCGATCGCGATGGCAGCGGGACTCTATTCCGACGACGAATGCCGCATGGCGGAGGCGCGCGCCGACAGTGTACGCATTGCGCTCAAACTCGCCGACGTCACGAGTGTCACACCTGAATGCGCGTTCGATCTGCTGACTGCCGCCAACTCAGCGCCACTCGCACATGCGGTGCGCGCGAATGAACTGGCCAAACGCACGGGCGTCTCGCTGCAGACGGTGTTTGCAGCGGTGGGCGTGGGTGATGATCTGCCTTCCGACGCGATCATTGGCGCGGATCTCGAGATCAAATACGCGGGCTACTTCGAACGCGAGCGCACACGCGCGGATCGCATGCGGGCGATGGGCGCACTGCCACTCCCGCCCGACCTCGACTTCTTGTCGATGCGCACACTCTCCACGGAAGCGCGCCACAAACTCGATCGCATCCGTCCGTTGTCACTCGGCCAGGCGTCGCAGATACCGGGGATCAGTCCGTCGGATCTGCAAAACCTGCTGATCGAGTTGGAGCGTCGGCGGCGGGGCGCGCGAACGGCCTGAGGCGGAGAACTGCTTGAGCTGGAGAACGGCTTGAGCGCGCGAAGCACTTCTGAACGCGAAGCTCGCCGAGGTTGACTGGAGCTGAACTTCATGGTGCGCGATATAGTGTTTTTTGTGCCATTTTGGTGTAAATGTTTTATTGGTGCTGCCATAATGGCTTGATAGTGTTCTTAGATTTTTCATCACGTAACCGGTTCGTCCCTGCTGGATTCTTTGATTGGATGGTCCGATTTCACGGAATATCGAACATCTGTCCTCCTTTGGGGTCAATGAGCGGACGAGCGAGCATCATTCCGACAGTACCCGAGATTGGCATGTGCAAGTCGACGGCGCTCGAACGTCTCCATATAGAACAGCTACCCTTGGAGGGTTTATGAATCGTTCGTTGTCGAACTATATCGAAGCTCCCGCGTACCGTCCGGCACGCTTGGTGGCCTCCGCACTCGTCGCCGGCGCGTTCTTGCTGGGCGCGACGCGTTCCCACGCCCAGTCCATGCCAATGCCGATGACGCCTCCGCAGATCACGGTCAACGCCCGCGGCGAAGTGCAGGTCGCGCCCGATCGGGCGCGCGTGCAGGTGGGCGTGGAGACCCAGGCCAAAACAGCGGCGGCGGCGGCCGCTGAAAACAACAAGAAGCAGACGGCGATTCTGGCGGCCATCCGCGCGCTTGGGATTGCGGCCAATCAGATCACCACGCTGGGTTACAATGTCTCGCCGGTGCAGCGCTACGATGAAAAGGACCGTCGCGTGGTTATCGACGGCTATCAGGTCAGCAACATCGTCCAGGTGGTCACCGACAAGATGGAGCAGGCTGGTCCCATCATCGACGCCGCTCTGGCCAACGGCGCCAATCGGGTGGCTGGCCTCGACTTCCTGGTCAAGGACAACAGCAAACCCCGCGATGCGGCACTGACGCAGGCCGTCGAGTCGGCGCGTCGGCAGGCCGAGGTTGCGGCCAGAGCCGCAGGCGGCACGCTGGGCGAGCTGCTTGAGCTCAACGTCAACGAATACGAACGTCCGGATCCGCGGCCGATGATGGCGATGGCCAAGATGGATGCGGCCGGTGGAGCTCCCGCTCCGATCAGCGAAGGGCTGACGACGGTGTCGGTCAGCGTCACCACGCGCTGGCGGTTTGAGAAGGCGCGATAAACCAGAAGGCACGGGCGATACGGCAAGTGCCGAAGCCAGCAGACAACCCGATTCACCCAGATATCCGGCCCCGGCGATACATTTCGTCGGGGCCGGACTGTTGTGCGGGTCAAGCAAGCGCACTCGGGCACTCTGGAGCCCTCACAATTGAGAGTTCCCCACACTGTTCCACGTGAAACGTGGATAAGCTCTCCCAAGCGCGCTTTCGGCATGGTCCGACACCCCGGCCGCTCGTATACTTCGCGACCCCGACGCCAGATGTGGCGTGCCTCCCTTGCAGTCGCCCTTTCTCGAATCGTCGCCGCCCGTGGGCCGCATTCTCGCCATCGCCAATCAGAAAGGTGGAGTCGGTAAGACGACCACCGCCGTCAATCTCGCGGCTTCACTCGCCGTCGCCGAAGAACGCGTCCTGCTCATCGACGCTGATCCCCAAGGCAACGCGACCAGCGGATGTGGCCTCGCTCGCGAAGGGTTCGCCGCCACCACGTACGATGTGTTGCTGGGTGAAGCGGGTATCGAGCAAGCGATCGTGCGCGGGGTGCAGTTCAAACACCTCGATCTCCTCCCGGCCACACCCGATCTGGCCGGCGCAGAAGTGGAGTTGGTGGATGATCCCGAGCGAGTGATGCGCATGCGGCATGTGCTCGAGCCGATTCGTGCGAACTACGACTACATCCTTATTGATTGCCCGCCGTCGCTCACGCTGATCACGCTCAACATGCTGGTGGCAGCCGATGCGATTCTGATTCCGCTCCAGTGTGAGTACTTCGCACTCGAGGGACTCTCGCAACTGATGGCGACGGTGCAGCGCGTGCAGGAATCGCTCAACCCCGCGCTACACGTGGACAGCGTGTTGCTCACGATGTTTGATGCGCGACTCAACCTCTCGCGCCAGGTGGCAACCGATGCGCGTGAACACTTCGGCGATCGGGTCTTCAAGACGGTGATTCCGCGAAACATTCGACTCGCGGAAGCACCGAGCTTCGGAAAGCCCATTGTCGTGTATGACGTCGCGTCAGTTGGAGCGCAGGCGTACATGGCCGTCGCGCGCGAGTTGCTCGAGCGTGATCGCGCCGTCAACGCCGCCCCGAGTGAAGAGCAGACGCACGGATCATCATCTCACGCGCCGCAGGAGTCGGAATGAATCCGCCGGAACCGCCACGCCGACTTGGGCGCGGCCTCGATGCACTGCTGGCTCGTCGGGATGCGCCGCGTGAGGGTGCCCTGCCCGCCGCAGCAACCGATGCGGCGCAGGCCGAACAGGCACCGAAGAGTGCGCTGCAGACGCTGATGATTTCGCAGATCCGCCCGAACCCCTATCAGCCACGAAAGGAGTTCCGGCCGGAAGACCTCGCCGACCTCGAGTCGAGTTTGCGGGTGAGCGGTCTGTTGCAGCCGATCACCGTACGTCCGGCGCCGAATGGCAGTGGCTACGAGCTGATCGCCGGAGAGCGTCGCTTTCGGGCGGCGTCTCGACTGGGCTGGACGGAGATTCCGGCGATCGTCCGTGAGACCGACGATCGGACGTTGCTCACGCTCGCGATGGTTGAGAATCTGCAGCGCGCCGATCTCGATCCCATCGAAGAAGCCGATGGCTATCACCGTCTGATGGAAGAGTTCGACCTGTCGCAGCAGGAAGTGGCGGACGTGGTCGGCAAGGACCGCTCGACCGTCGCCAACGCACTTCGGCTGCGTCAGCTCCCGGCCGCTGTGCGTCGACTGCTGCAGGAAAAGCAGCTGTCGGCAGGGCATGCACGTGCGCTGCTCCCCTTGGGAGCGGAGCGGGCCATCACCGATCTCGCGCGTGAAGTCGCCGCCCAGGGGTTGTCCGTGCGTGAGGTGGAGCGACGGGTGCAGGCCGCGCGCCCCACACCAGCGGCCACCGGCCGAAAGCCAAGCCCGACCACCACGGAATCAGCACCCGTCGCATCGAGCGCCGAGGTGCGACGCCTCGAGGAGCTGCTTCGCAAGAAACTGCAGACCGGGGTACAAATTCATCTGACGGCGCGGGATCGCGGAGAGGTGCGAATTGCGTTCTTCTCCAACGACGATCTGGAGCGCCTCCTGGAAGTGATGGGTGTTCCACTGGATCACTAGTTCGTTTGCACGTCTGTTCGCACACCATACAAACACCATACAATCATTCATGCGCCATCGGTCGGTATTGTCCGTGAAGAACGGAATTCGTGGCATGTCCAGATTGGCCGCCGCCGGAATCGCACTCGTGGCGCTCGCGGCCTGTGGCGGCTCGTCTGGTGATGCCGCAAAGGGCGATTCCGCCGCGGCCGGGTCGGCGCCGCTGCGTGTGGCACTCCTGA
>JAGNMU010000541.1 GCA_017991005.1 Gemmatimonadaceae bacterium
CACCAAGACCTATGCCATGGCTGCGGCTGCGGGACTGTCAGTGACGCTGGTGCCCGTGCTGATGGGTTACCTGATACGCGGCCGCATCCCCAGCGAAACGCGGAACCCGCTGAACCGCCTGCTCGTAAGCATCTACGAACCGGTGCTGACGATAGTGCTGCGCTTCCCCGCATCGACACTCGTGGTCGCCGCCCTGGCACTCGCTGCGACCTGGTATCCACTGTCGCGTCTAGGCGGGGAGTTCATGCCACCGCTCGACGAGGGCGACCTGCTCTACATGCCCTCGGCACTTCCCGGCATCTCGGCCGCGAAGGTGGCCGAGTTGCTGCAGCAGACCGATCGTCTGATCAAGACGGTCCCAGAAGTGCAGTCGGTGTTCGGCAAGGCCGGCCGTGCGGACACGGCCACCGATCCGGCACCATTGGAGATGTTCGAAACCACGGTGCAGCTCCGCCCGCGCGCGGAGTGGCGCCCGGGCCTGACGCCGGACAAGCTTGTCGAGGAGTTGGATCGCGTCGTGAGGATGCCGGGTTTGTCGAACGTCTGGGTCCCGCCGATCCGCAACCGGATCGACATGCTGGCGACGGGCATCAAGAGCCCGGTCGGCGTGAAGATCGCCGGTCCGGATCTGGCGGAGATCGACCGCCTGAGCGCGCAGGTGGAATCAGTCGTGAAGCAGGTGCCCGGAGTCACCTCCGCACTGGCGGAGCGTCTCTCCGGCGGACGCTACATCGACGTCGATGTCGACCGCCGCGCTGCGGCCAGGTACGGCTTGAGCATCGACGACGTGCAGTCGTTCGTGACCTCGGCGATCGGCGGCGAGAACGTTGGCGAGATGGTCCTCGGCCGCAGCCGCTTCCCGATCAATGTGCGCTACCCGCGGGAGCTGCGTGACTCGCTCGAACAATTGCGTTCTCTCGTGATGTTGACGCCGATGGGCGCACGGATCCGCCTCGGCGATATTGCAAGAATCGTGGTGAACGACGGACCCACAATGGTCCGCAGTGAGAATGGTCGATTGTCAGGTTGGGTCTACGTCGATCTCCGGGGGCGTGACCTGCGCACCGCCGTCCGCGACATGCAGAAGGCCGTCGCCAGGGAAGTCACGCTGCCGGCCGGATACTCCGTGTCGTGGTCCGGCCAATTCGAGTATCTGGAACGCGCCGCGGCTCGGCTAAAGCTGGTCGCACCCGTCACGCTCGCCATCATCTTTCTGCTCCTCTACGTGACGCTGCGCAGCGTCAGCGACGCACTGCTGCTGATGGCGACCGTGCCGTTCGCCCTGGTCGGCGGCATCTGGTTCGTCTGGGTCCTCGGGCACGCGTTCTCTGTCGCGACCGCGGTCGGGTTTCTCGCGCTGGCCGGCGTGGCCGCGGAGTTCGGCGTGGTGATGCTCATCTACCTGAAGTCGGCGTGGGCACGCCACCGGATCGCACCGGATCAGGACCACGATCTGGCTCTCGTGGCTGCGATCCACGAGGGCGCGGTGATGCGTGTACGTCCGAAGGCGATGACCGTCGCAGTCATCCTCGCCGGTCTGTACCCCATCATGCGGGGCGAGGGCGCGGGTTCGGAAGTCATGCAGCGTATCGCCGCTCCGATGCTGGGCGGCATGATCTCGGCGCCGTTGCTGTCGATGCTGGTCATCCCCTCGGCGTATCTGCTGATGCATCGCCGCAGATCCGACGGTGGCGGCGTGAGGCCAACACGGGCGCCTGAGCGGCCTGCGATTCCGTCACACACCAAGGAGGCATCATGAAATCGATCATTCTCGCCGTTGCCCTCGGACTCGCCACCTTCACCGTCATTCCCGGCGCAGTGACGGCATCCGCTCAGCAGACCGAGTTGCCCTGGGTCAAGGCCCAGGTGACAAAGGTCGACATCGCCAGTGGTCGGATTGCATTGCGTCACGAGGACATCCCGAATCTCGACATGCCGGGCATGACCATGGCGTTCCGAGTCGCTGATCCGACGATGCTCGACGCCGTGAAGGCAGGGGACGCGGTCCGGGTGTCGATCGACAAGGTGAAGGGTCAACTCACCATTGTCCGGATGCAATCCGTACGGTAGGTTGAACTCGCCGGCATCCCGATTCGATCAGCGACCACACCCGGACAATTGATGCTCGATCGTTGGCGGGCCCAGTTGCGCAACGTGCTTCGCCGATCTCTCGGCTGGGGTGTGCTTGCGCTGGGACCCAATCTCCTGTGGGAGGTGGTGCAACTGCCGCTCTACTCGATCTGGGTTGCCGGGACACGGGCCAGCCTCGCGTATGCGGTGGCGCACTGCACAGTCGGCGACGGACTCATCGCCGCGACAACGTTCCTGACGACGGCAGCGATCGTTCGTTCGACCGACTGGCCGCGTGTCGCCCCGTTGCGCGGCTTGGGGCTCGTCACAGCAATCGGGCTCACTTACACGGTCTGGAGCGAGTATCGCAACGTGTACGTGGCGAAGCACTGGGCGTACGCATCGACGATGCCAGTGGTCGCGGGAATCGGCCTCTTGCCCATTCTGCAATGGTTGCTGCTGCCTGCGGTGACGCTTTGGTTGCATCGCCGGCTGCAACGCGGCGCTCCGAGCCACCGCTGACCTGTTGATCCACAGAAACGTCAATGTGCTGACGCTCGCCCGGAACTGACCCCCACGTTGCTCGCACAATTCTGATCCAGATCGGATGGTCAACCACGGGGCACGGCATGCTGCAGAAGCACGGTCGGCAATCTACGGCGTCGGACCGTCCTTCCGGTTTGAATGCCCCGGTGGATTTCGATCTTCAGGATCGGCATCTTGCTACCACGCTGTCGGTCTCTTCACTCTCACGACCCGAGCCATCATGATCTCGGCGTCAACGGGCTGGTGGGACCGCGCTCGAGCATTCATCTTCATGGCATCGTGGACGAGGACTGGTCCAGCGGAGCGGCTCACCTCTGGTTCGACCTGTGCAGATCATCAGCATGGCCTCATGGCCTGGTCAGGCTTGGTGCCCACCCAAGATGATGATCGTCATGCCCACGAGTGCTACCGCTGCGCCGACCAGGTCCCAGGTGGTCGGTTGGTTGCCATCGACCAGCCACAGCCAGGCGATTGCCGTGGCGACGTAGACGCCGCCATATGCAGCGTACACCCGTCCGGCCG
>JAGNMU010000543.1 GCA_017991005.1 Gemmatimonadaceae bacterium
GTGCACGGCGGGCCGCTGCCGGTGGAGCGTGGTTCCTCGTCTCAGACGCCACCTTGGCCATCGATCGCTTTCGAGTCGACGTCCCGTACCGCGAGCTCCTGGTGCTGGGCACGTATTTCGTGGCGCAGTGGTGCATCGCACGCAGCGTTGCGCGCACCATCGCCGTCTCCGGCGGCGACAGTGCCCGATCGCGGCCCACCATGCGTTTGCTGGCCTGGCTCTGCATCGGTGTCGGATCAGGTGTCCTGAGCGTTGGACTTTCGAGCGCCGTGGCATTGCCGGCGGCGGCACAGGGCCGTTCAAAAGGTGGCGCACCAAGCGGATCACCAAGCGGATCACCGGGTGTCGTCTCCACGGCGCCGCAAGCACGACTCATGCGCGCCGGTGACGTCGATACGATTCCGCTCGTGCGTGCGATGACACGCGTTGCCTACGGACGCGACTCGCTGCAATTCGGAGAGCTGCGTCTTCCCGATGGACGCGGTCCGTTTCCGGTGGCCATCATTGTGCACGGGGGCTGTTGGCTTTCGCGGTACGCCTCCGTGCGCAATTCTGCGCCGCTGGCCGAGGCGCTGGCGGCCGCCGGAATCGCGACGTGGAATGTCGAGTACCGACGCTACGACCATCCGGGCGGCGGGTGGCCGGGGACGTTTCGTGATGTCGCGGACGGCGCCGACTACGTCCGCACGCTGGCACGCCAGTACGCCCTCGACACCACCCGCGTCGTTGTGGCCGGCCACTCGGCCGGTGCGCACCTCGCACTCTGGTTTGCCTCGCGGCGCACACTCCCCGCGGCAAGCGCCGTCGCCGGAGGCACACCGTTGGCGCTGCGCGGCGTGGTGGCGATCGGCGGGATCACCGATCTGCGTGAGTTTTTTCTGCGGCAGCGGACGACCTGCGGCAATCCCGGTGTCGAATCGTTGCTGGGCGGAGTTCCCGACAGCGTTCCGGAGCGGGTGCGCGAAACGTCTCCCATCGAACGCCTGCCACTTGGCGTGCCGAGCGTGCACATCGCGGGCGATCGCGACTTCATCGCGCCGCTCGCCGTGCGCGCCGCGTTCGTCGATGCAGCACGCGCGCGCGGTGACAGCGCGTGGCTCGTCACCGTTGCCGGCGAGGGGCACTTTGAAGCGATGACGCCGGCACGCGCCACAGGGCGCGCCGTGATTGACGCGATCCGCACGTTGCTGTCGGGACCCACCTCGCGATGATCGGACACACGCGACAATCCGAAATCTACGTCGACGGGGTCAGTGGTCGGCGACCGTGTGTGCCGGTGTCGGAGCGTGCACTCGAAGCGAAGGCCATCGAGATGATGAGCCCCGAGGCCGCTGCGTACATCGTCGGCGGTGCCGGTCGCGAAGACACGATGGATGCCAACCGCCGGGCGTTCACCCGCTGGCAGATCGTGCCGCGTGTCTTGCGCGATGTCGAACATCGCGATGCGAGCACCACCGTATTGGGCATCACCATGCCCATGCCGCTCATGACCGCGCCGATCGGCGTCCTGGAGCTGGCGCATCGCGACGCCGATCGCGCCGTGGCGCGCGCCGCGGCCGGTGAAGGCATCCCGATGATCTTTTCGAGTCAGGCGTCGGTGGCGATGGAGATGTGCGCCGCCGTCATGGGTGATGCTCCGCGGCTCTTTCAGCTCTATTGGTCGCGCTCCGACGATCTGGTGCAAAGTTTTGTGCGGCGCGCTGAGGCGTGCGGATGTCGCGGTATCGTGCTAACGCTCGACACGACCATGCTCGGCTGGCGTCCGCGCGATCTCGACCTTGGCTACACGCCTTTCATGCGCGGCATGGGGATCGCGCAGTACCTCACCGATCCCGTCTTTCGCCGCGAGCTCGATCTGCCGTTGTCGACGCCCGCGCCACAGACCCGACTCTCGCTCCACACACTGGGCGTGCTGCGTGACTTGCTGTCGCGTGCGCCCGGTCCGCTGCTCGAGAAACTCCGCACCGGTTGGCCCCGGCAAGCCGTGCGGCGTTTTGTGGCGACGTATTCTCGGCCGTCGCTGCAATGGGCGGATCTGGCGCGTCTGCGCGCGATGACCACACTGCCCATCGTGCTCAAGGGGGTCCTCCACCCCGAGGACGCGCGGCTGGCGCTGGAGCATGGCGTGGATGGCATCGTGGTCTCCAACCATGGCGGTCGCCAGATCGACGGCGAAATCGCGTCACTCGACGCGCTGCCGGCGATCTCGACCGTGATCGATCGACGCATCCCGATCCTGCTCGATTCCGGGGTGCGCGGCGGCGCGGACGTCTTCAAGGCCGTTGCCCTTGGCGCTTCGGCCGTCCTGCTCGGACGCCCATATGTGTACGGCTTGGCCATCGCGGGCGAAGCGGGCGTGCGCGAGGTGCTTCGCAATATCCGGGCGGAGTTCGATCTCACGATGGGCCTCGCCGGAGTCCGCTCGGTCGCGGAAATCACGTCCGGTCTGGTGGCTCCCGCTCCCGAGCGCTGAGATCGCGGCGGCGGCCCCCTTTACACCCCCCGCCCGCTCCCCCAACGTCTATGCGTCGCCATGTTCCTGACGCACTTTGGCCGACTCACGAACGGAGCCCCCATGAAGGACAATCAGCTCAAGGCGTTGCTCAAGAAGACCGCCGCCAAGGCCGCGCAGCAGAAGAAGCCGGCCCGCGCCTCCTTCGACCCCACGCTCGATGCAACTCGTGGCGGAAAGGAACCGGTGCAAGGCACGGAAGCCGAGGAAATTTTCAAGGAAATGAAGCGACGCGAATTCTGAGTTGCGGCGCGGGGCATCGGGACTCCGCTCGGACGTCCCGCGTCGGGCGCGCGTCGACACCAACTGGTCATCACTCGCGTACGGCCGACTGCCATGACCGCCTCCGCGCCGTTTGACTCGCTGTTCCTGCGTCTGCAGGCGCTCCTTGCCGGCCGATTTTCGCTTGAACGTGAAATCGGACGCGGGGGGATGGGGATCGTGTACCTCGCGCGTGATGTCGCGCTGGAACGACCCGTGGCCATCAAGGTGTTGGCCCCCGCCATGGCCACGCGCCCCGAGATGCGCGAACGGTTTTTGCGCGAGGCACGCATTGCGGCGCAGTGTTTTCATCCGCACATCGTGCCGATTCACGCCGTCGAGGAGGCGGACGACCTCGCGTGGA
>JAGNMU010000542.1 GCA_017991005.1 Gemmatimonadaceae bacterium
ACCGGGGTGCGAGGCCACGATGACCCTATCGCCTAAAAAGCTCGCCCCCAACTAACCCCCGCCCGCAGTTCTGCCCCGCCAACCCCTGACCGCCAACCGATCGCCTGCAACAGCCCGCCGCGCGATGCAGCGGCGACACGCAGACGCCAGCCGGGCAACTGCATACACAGACGCAGCAGCCGCGTTGTGAGCGGTGGCGGGCCGACGCTCGCCACACCCCGACGGATCGCGTGGCCAGCTGTTTCAGGCGATCGGTTGGGGGTTTGCAGTTGGCGGGGTGAACCGCGGGGTGAACGGCGGCGTGAACGGACGGCGCGTTGTTCGGTGCCGCGCTACTTGCTCCACGGCGGCGTGATGCCATTCATGCGCGCGTACGCGATCGCCTGCCCCAGATGTTCGTGCAGGTGCGTGGTGGTGAGAATCCACAAACCCTGCTGCGTCGATTTCTGGCCAAACATGTCCACGGGCGTCGCCAGCATGGCGCCCGTCGTCTTGGTCATCGCGGCCTTGAGATGTGCGAAGCTCGCGTCGAGATCGGCCACCGTCTGTTCGCGTGAGACCGCGCGCGTCTCGTACGCCTCGAGTGTCTTGAAATTCTTGGCATCGATACCCGTGCTGGCCGGTGGCGCCGAACCCACCATGGCGGGCAGCAGATAGTTGTCACTCGCCACATGCAGAAACACTTCGCCCACCGAGCGCACACCGGCGCCGGGACGCCAGGAGTACTTGTCCGCGGGCATCGCCTTGGCGAGTGCCACCAGCTTCTGGTGCACGCCGTCGACGTCCTTCATCAGATCGGTCACGACAGACGCAGTCTGCGCCGACAGCGACGAGACCACGGGGTTGGCAACAGACAACGCGGCCGTCACAGCGACCAACGTGACGAGGTTCGACACACGCATGGAGCGTCGCATAAATCCTCGGGGTATCCCCGGGCGTGGAGCACTGCGGGACCTCGTCAACCAACGAGTCGCAACCATTTCACAGCGCTCGGTGCAGAACGCGAATCTAGCACGTGTCAGGCATGCGCCGCCGCATGTTCCTCGCATTCAGCCAATTCCACGCAGGCGCTGCGGGCGGGCTCAATCAGTTCGCGGCAGCCGAGGAAGTCAGCTGCGGGGCGCGGGTGGTGTCCTCTGGGCGACGACTCGTCCCGCGCGTATCCGTACACCAATGCCGCCGTCATCACCAATGCAGCGCGGGATGCTCGGCGACCAGAGGACACCACCCGCGCCCCGCACCCCGCACCCACTCCAGCCGTCAGCGATCAGCCGAGCAGACTACAGCGTCAGAATCCGCGGACCCTGTTCCGTGATCGCGACCGTGTGCTCAAAGTGCGCAGACCGCTTGCCGTCCGCCGTGACCACCGTCCACTTGTCGCTCAGCGTGCGCGTCTTGGCGGTCCCTACGTTCACCATCGGCTCGATCGCAATGGTGAGCCCCGGCACCAGCTTCTTGCCGCGCTTGGCCTTGCCGTAGTTCGGAATCTGCAGCTCTTCATGCGGCGAGAAACCCACCCCATGTCCCACCAGCTCGCGCACGATGGAAAACCCTTCGGGCTCCACCACCGCCTGAATCGCGGCGCCGATATCGCCCACGTGGTTCTCAGGCACCGCCGCGGCAATGCCGGCAGCAAGCGCACGCTCCGTCACGTCCAGCAACTGTTTCGTGAGGTCGTCAATGCGCCCAACCGGCACCGTGAGCGCAGCGTCCGTATACATGCCCTCGAGCTTCACGCCCACATCCACCGTGACGATGTCGCCATCCTCGAGGATGCGCTTCCGCGACGGAATGCCGTGCACGATCTCTTCGTTGATCGAGATGCACACGCTACCAGGAAACCCGTACAGCCCCTTGAACGCAGGCTCGGCGCCCGCGTGCGAGCGGATGAACGTTTCGCCGATCGTATCGAGATCCATCGTGCTGATGCCGGGGCGCACCGCATCGCGCATCTGCAGCAGCGTGGCGCGCAAGATCGCGCCGCCGCGCGCCATGATTTCGATTTCGCGCGGCGATTTGAGCAACATCGTCGGAGCTGAGGTGCCGCCGAACGCCATCCTACTGTCCCGCGGGCATACCGAGAGCGGCCAACATGCGTCCCTCTACCTCTTCCAGCGTTCCCAGTGCATCGATGTGCAC
Source organism: Gemmatimonadaceae bacterium (assembly GCA_017991005.1). Lineage (GTDB taxonomy): Bacteria > Gemmatimonadota > Gemmatimonadetes > Gemmatimonadales > Gemmatimonadaceae > Gemmatimonas. The sequence goes on from JAGNMU010000542.1 coordinate 2,140, forward strand.
GAGGTTGCCGCCGTGTGTCGCATACCAGTCGATGACCGGCGCGGTCTGATCGCTGTACACCTGCAGTCGCTTGCGCACCGCTTCCGGCTCGTCGTCCTTGCGGCGTACCAGCGTGCCGACCTTTCCGTCGGCCTCGCACGTTTCGCCTGGCTCACGGCCAAAAAACGGACGCTGACACACGTCGCACGTGGTCCGCCCGCTCAGACGACGCACCAGTTCGTCTTCGTCGATATTGAAGAGCAAAATGGCATCGATGGCACGACCGATCTCCGCAAGTGCATCGCGCAAACCGGCGGCCTGCGGGGTGGTTCTCACCACGCCATCCAGCACCACGCCGTTGGCGGCAGTGGGCGAGGCAAGGGCTTCCTTCATGATGCCCATGATCACGGCATCGGGAACGAGGTCACCGCGATCCATCGCGGCCTTCGCTTCGAGACCAAGGGGTGTGCCGTCACGAACGGCGGCACGCAGCACATCTCCGGTGGCGATCTTAGGAACACCAAGGCGAGCGGCTAGCCGCTCGCCTTGAGTCCCCTTTCCCGCACCTGGCGGTCCAAGCAGGACAATGATCATGCCGTAGCGTCGATCGAGGTTAGAAGCCCTGCGTGGCCTGGCGTCCGCGGAAGCGGACACGTCCCTTCTTCATGAAGCCATCGTACTTCCGCAGCAACAGGTGCTGCTGCATCTGCGCCATCGTGTCGAGTGCGACACCAACCACGATCAGCAACGACGTACCACCAAACGCGAACGGCACGTTGATGAGTCGCGCAATGATGATCGGCATGAGCGCGATGAACGTCAGGAAAATGGCGCCCGGCAGCGTGATGCGTTCGACGACAGTTTCGATGTACTCCGCCGTCTTGGCGCCCGGCTTGATGCCCGGCACAAATCCACCCTGCTTCTTCAGGTTCTCAGCCAGATCGACCGGATTGAAGATGATGGACGTGTAGAAGTACGTGAACAGCATGATCAGCACCGCCGACAACACGAAGTAGAGC
>JAGNMU010000544.1 GCA_017991005.1 Gemmatimonadaceae bacterium
CCACCGCTACACGCACCGACGGCCGCAACCATCGCCGCGACGAGCGCTCTGCGCACCACACGGGTGGTCGTCACCGCTAGTTGCGCGGAATGTTGACGGACGCAATCGCCTTGCACGCACGCAGACAATTGAAATTCGTCAGCCGCGGATCGGACTCGAAACCGATGCCGCTCAACTGGCGGTCTGGTTCAATCAGCACGAACGCGCTGTCGGTGAAAATCTGGTTGCGCGCCTGATCGTACACGAGCTGCTGCGAGGTCAGTCGCTTGCCGTCGTCACGTGTCACGACGACATCCCCGCGCGCTTCGAGACGGGAGAGTCTGGAACTGTAGACGGCCGTGCGCGACGTCATCAGGCCGTCCTTGGCGCCCTGCGGCGTGAAAAAGGTGAAGTTGACCCGCTTGAACTCGATACGCGTCCCGTCGTCGTACACGAGCGCGGAATCGCTCAACAATACCCCCTTGGCGACACCCTGGTCCGTCAGCACCGTGCGCTGTCCGAAGACCACCTGATCGGCCGAGTCGGGAATGCCGGCGGCGACACCGGCCGCCGGTTTGGCCGGCGTCTTCTTGCCGGGACAACGCGCGGCGCTGACCACGAGGCCAAGCGCCACCACCTGCATGCCCAGGAGGACACGGCGACCCGTTCGACTCATGCCGCCCCGGCGCGCATGAGGTCGTGCAAATGCACGACGCCCACGAGGTGCTGCTGCGCATCCAGCACCGGCATGGCCATGATGCCGTGTGTCTCCATCCGATGTACCACCGCACTCCCCAGTTCATCGTCGTTGGCCACGCGCGGGGTGGTCGACATCACCTCCGTCACGGGCACCTCCAGGACGTCCCGGGCCCGCTCGAGGAGACGGGTGAGATCGCCTGCGGTGACGACCCCGATCACGGTCGTCTGTTCCGCCACGATCGCGATTCCGCGCCGAGCGGCCAGCAACACCACGGCCTCCCGCATGGTCGCGCCGCGCGACAGCACGGGGAGCGCGTCGGTCTCCATCACGTCGCGAACCCGCGTGAGCAGTCGGCGACCCAGCGCCCCTCCGGGATGGAGGCGCGCGAAGTCCTCTTTCCGAAATCCCTTCTGCTGTAGCAGCGCCACGGCCAGTGCGTCCCCGAGGGCGAGCGTCACGGTGGTGCTCGTGGTCGGTGCCAGATCGTGGGGGCACGCTTCCTCGCGCACGCCGAGATCGAGTGTCACCTCCGCCGAACGTCCCAGTCTCGATGTCGGCTCGGAGGTCATGGCGATCATGTGCACACCCATGCGTGCGAGCGCGTCGATCAGTCCGAGCAGTTCATCGCTTTCACCGCTCTTGGAGATCAGAATGGCCACGTCGTCGGAACCGACCATGCCGAGATCACCGTGGACACTCTCCACGGGATGCAGAAACATCGCGGGCGTTCCCGTGGAGGTGAACGTCGCCGCCATTTTGCGGCCGACGAGCCCGGACTTTCCGACGCCGGCCACGATCACGCGGCCGCGGCATGACGCCAACAGCGCCACCGCGTCGGCGAACGCGTGATCGAGTTGACGGGCGGCGCGCGTCAGCGCCTCTGCTTCGAGTTCAAGCACACGGCGCCCGCGCGCAATCATCGCATCACGTGCGGAGGTCGTCATCGCGTCATCGGTGACGGGAGTGGTCATGGGGTTTCCTCGAGTGTGCGCTCGCGCACGTACTGCTCGACGAGGTCGCTCCAGTCGCCACGCGCCGTCAGGAGGGCCTCGCAAAATTCGCGAATGGCACCGAATCCACCACGCGCCGTCAACTGCAGCGCTGCGGTCCGCCGAACCTCGGGGACGGCATTCCCGACGGCAACCGGAAGACCGACCACGCGGAGCACGCCAAGGTCGGGCAAGTCGTCACCGAGGAACGCGCACTCTTCGAGCGTGCAGGAGAGCTCGGCCAACACCCGCCGAAGGGCGGGCAGTTTGCGCGCATGCGGATCCTGCACGAGGGCCGCGGCGCCCAGTTCGCGTGCGCGCATGGCGACGCTTTCTGATACGCGTCCCGTGATGATCACCAGCTGGAGTCCCGCTTTCCGCAGCATGTGCAGGCCAACGCCGTCCTGCACATCGTATCGTTTGAGTTCGAAGGGGGTCGCGCCGGATGCATCGTCCGCGCGCGTTGCGCCGAGATACACACCACCATCGGTCAGCACGCCGTCCACGTCGAGCCCCACCACTTTGATGCGCCGCGCCACATCAGGATCGATGCGCGGTGCATCGATGTGGCGTGGCGGCAGCGTGTCCTGCGGGGACGGTGCACTCACGAGCGCACGCGATCCCAGATATCAACCGCGCGCGCCATGAGCGACACCAACGATTCGAGCGGCAGCATGTTGGGACCGTCGCTTGGTGCATGGTCCGGGTTCGGATGGGTTTCGAGAAACAACCCTTGTGCACCCGCGGCGATTGCCGCGAGTACCAACGGCGGAATGAACTCGCGCGCGCCGCCGCTCGTACCGCCGGCGCCCAAGCCCGGACGCTGCACGCTGTGCGTGCCGTCGAAAATCGCGGGCACCTCGCAGCTCTCACGAAGACGCGCGAATGCCCGCATGTCCACGACCAGGTCGCCATATCCGAAAAAGGTGCCGCGCTCCGTCACCGCCAACTCGCCCACCGGCACATGCGCCTGCACCGCACCGGCTTCGACTTTTCGCACCGCCCCGCGCATGCCTTCGGGGTGCATCCACTGCCCCTTCTTCACGTTCACCGGCTTGCCGGTGGCGCCGGCGGCGACGAGCAGATCGGTCTGTCGGCAGAGGAACGCAGGAATCTGGAGCACGTCAACCACTTCGGCGGCAATGGCACACTGCGCCGGTTCGTGCACGTCGGTGAGAATGGGAAGTCCTGTCGCTGCGCGCACACGGTCGAGCGCCCGCAATCCCTCCTCGAGCCCAGGACCCCGTTTTCCGTCGAGATTCGATCGGTTCGCTTTGTCAAAACTGGCTTTGTAGATGATGCCGCCAGGAACATGCTCAGCGAGTCGCGCCAGCGCCTCGCCGACCCGCAGGTTCAGGGCATCATCTTCCAACTGACACGGCCCGGCGATCAGGAACAGTTGATCACCAGGGAAACGGGATGGCTGACCCGCTGCGGGGACGGCGTGTGTCGACGGCACGTCAGG
>JAGNMU010000102.1:0-1497 GCA_017991005.1 Gemmatimonadaceae bacterium
GTATACGGCGTGTGCCGGCGATTCGCCGCGCCCATCCACTGGACCATCGAGTGTCAGACGATCGAACCTCGACGGCCGCCGAGCGACCCGGCGTGGGGCGTCAGGTAAACAGGGGCCCGCACATTCTATCCTCGCTGCATACTTCCTGCATCCCTTTTCCGGAGCAAAATCGTGGCGGCCATTGTGCACTCCCAGACCTTCGACTTTCCGCACGAGATGACGACAACGGCGTTCGAGCTGCCGAACTGCACGGTGGTCAAGTCGCTGGGCGTTGTGCGCGGCGTGGTGGTTCGGTCACGATCGGTGATCGGCACCTTTGGCGCCGGCCTGCAAACGATCTTCGGCGGCAACATCTCGATCTTCACCGAGCTCGCCGAGAACGCGCGTCAGCAGGCGTTCGATACGATGCTCCAGCAGGCGCATATCGCGGGCGCGAATGCGGTGATCGGCATTCGGTACGATGCGAACGAGATGATGAGCGGAGTCACTGAGGTGCTCTGCTACGGCACGGGTGTGATTGTTCGGCTGAACGAATAGGCGGTTCGTTTCGGCGCGCTCGAAGACCACGCAGCTCGTGGTCGTCCGTCATGTCGTCGTCTCCAGCAGCATCGTCAGATTGTCGAGCGCGCTGCCCCAGCCCTCACCGTGACCATCACGGCTGAACACGTTGGAAAACGGGCCCTGGGTGATGCGAACCAGCGTTGTTGCCCCTTCGTCGATGACGTCGACCGCGACGGTCGTTTCGGGCGAACTGCTGCCGTCCGGCATGCGCCACTGATGCGACTGCACGAGGCGTCGCGGTGGATCGATCTCGAGGTACCGGCCAAACGCGATGTGCTTCTCGCCAGTGTCGGTGCGTACCATCGTCACTTCCCAGGCGCCGTGCAGACGAAACTCGCTGCGCCCCTCGGGAATCGACATGCCGGCCGGACACGACCAGAGCCGAAGCGTCTCGGGATTGGTCCAGGCATGCCAGACGCGAGCTTGCGAGGCGCGAATGCGTCGTTCGACGACGAGGGTGTGCAGCGTGTCGGTGGTCATACGCGGGAGTCCGGTTCGGATTCGAGGTGATGGGCCAGCGCATCGAGCGTGCGCGTCCAGTACGTGCGGTTGAACGCCATCCAGTCAAAGGCCGGTTCGAGCGCGGCGGGTTGTAACACGCACCGGTTGCTCCGCCCCGACTTCTCCCGCACGATCACGCCCGCCCGCTCCAGCACATCGAGGTGCTGTGAAATGGCCGGGCGAGACATCGGAAATCCGGCGGCGAGCGTTCCCACGGGGAGACTTCCTTCGCGCAGTCGCTCGACGATCCCCCGACGAGTCGGGTCGGCGAGCGCGAGGAAGACGCGTGTCAGGCGGTCGTTCTGATTGGTAAGCATATACTTACCAATAACACACCCCCGCTCTCACCCGCAAGGGGTGCTGCCGCGGCGCGCCTGTGCATCTCGAGTCGGCTTCATCAACGCACGCGCCGTTGCACGCGCCGTTGCACGCGCC
>JAGNMU010000102.1:1597-11531 GCA_017991005.1 Gemmatimonadaceae bacterium
GCACGCGCCGTTGCACGCGCCGTTGCACGCGCCTGATCAACGATCAGCGACTACTGCCTTGATCAACGCGAAGCGTGATCGACTGGCTCGTTTTGCCAAGAGCGAGACGTTCACCGCGCTTGGGATGCTGTTCAATGCCATGCAATTCCTGTTCTGGCCGGTTGTCATTCTGGTATGGCGTGTGCCTCCCGAATGGAGGCTGTACACCATGGCGACGTTGTTCGGCTCGCATGTTCTGGGGTATGCCTGGCTGTACCGAAGCCGATGCTTTGGTGTGCGCGCGGGGCATACCTTGCCGGCGCAGGAACCGCGTCGCCTATTTGCGGTCATGCCCATCTCCGATCTACCTCGCCGTGTAGCGACCGTTGCTCTGCTGCTGGCCGCGTCGCCGTTGACGTCACCTCTGGCCGCGCAAGCACGAACCGTACTGAGTCCTCCCGTGCGTGCGTTTGTTGCCGTTGACACGGCCGTCGTGGCACTCCGCCATGTGCGCGTCATCGACGGCACAGGCGCACCAGCGCGCGAAGATCAAACGGTGATTGTCCGTGATCGTACGATCTCGGCGATGGGGCCGGAAGGACGGGTGGCGATTCCCGCGGGCGCTCTGGAAATGGACCTGACCGGCCAGTCGGTGATGCCGGGCATGGTGATGATGCACGAGCATCTGTTTTATCCGGCCGGCAGCGGGGTGTACGCCAATCTCACCGGGAGTTTTCCTCGACTGTATCTGGCGGGCGGTGTCACGTCGATGCGCACCGGCGGCAACATGAACGGATACGGCGAGATCAACACCGCGCGCGCCATCGCGCGTGGTGAGATGCCGGGACCGTGGATCGATGCGACGGCGCCGTATGTGAACAGCCCGCCAGGGCTCGCGTTCACGCAACAGACGCCGGTGGTGAAAGGCGCCGCCGATGCCAGGAACTTCGTCAACTACTGGTCCGACCAAGGCGCCACGTCGTTCAAGGCGTACATGCAGGTATCGCGCGAAGCACTGGGTGCGTCGATCACGGCTGCGCACGCGCGCGGTCTGCGTGTGACGGCGCATCTGTGTTCGGTCACCTACGCCGAGGCGGCCGCGCTCGGCATCGACAACCTCGAGCACGGCTTCTTTGCGTCAACCGACTTTGCTGCCGACAAGCGACCCGATGAATGCAAACAGTTGCCGCAGGCGGATCTCGCGAAGGCACTGGACACCACCCGTCCCGCGATGCGCGCGCTCATTGCTGACCTGGTGAAGCGCAAGGTCGCACTGACCTCAACGCTGGCGATCTTCGAAACCTTCACGCCCGCGCGACCGCTGCAGAAGGGACTCGAGCTGCTCACGCCGCAGTTGCGCACGGACTACGAGCGGCGTCACGCATCGACGTTTGGGCGAACCTCCGCGTACACGCAGCTCTTTGCGGCGGGCATGGCTGCCGAAGTCGCGTTTGTGCGTGCGGGCGGACTGCTCACCGTGGGCACCGATCCGACGGGTGGCGGTGGACTGGTCCCAGGGTTCTCCAATCAGCGCGCGCTGGAACTGTTGGTGGAAGCAGGCTTCACGCCGCTTGAAGCGATCCGGATCGGCACACTCAACGGTGCGATCTTCCTTCGCCGCGAAACACAGATCGGCTCGATTGCTGTTGGCAAGCAGGCGGATCTTGTGGTGATCGCCGGCGATCCGTCGCGGCAGATCAGCGATATCGCAAACGTGCGCCTCGTGTTTCGCGATGGCGTTGGCTACGATCCCGCGAAACTCATCGAATCCGTGCGTGGCAAAGTCGGGTTGTACTGAGCCATGACACGAAAGGCTTCGCCCGCCACGCACCCCAATGCCGAGTCGTTTCCCAGCATCGGCGGCCCTGCACTGCGCGCCCTGCACAACGCCGGCATTCGCACGCTCGACGATCTGTGCACGTGGCGCGAGCGGGATCTGGCTTCACTGCACGGAATGGGGCCCAAAGGCCTGCGGTTGCTCAAAGACGCACTGATCCAACAGCGGATGTCGCTGCGCGCTGACTAGCTGCGCTTTCTGGACAATCCCGTCCCCTATTCGCACCTTTGCCAGATCGCGTTCGTCCGAGCTCATCAGGAGGTGGGACATGGGTATCCTGCGCAAGGTGGCGATCGGTGTTGGTGCTCTGGTGGGTGTTCTCGCGCTCGCCGGTGTTGGCGGCTACGCGTGGGGCTCGAGTACGGCATCCAAGAAGCTGTCGGCGACGTATGACGTGCATCGGGTGGACTTTCCGATCCCGTTTCCGCTGACTGACGCCGAAGTTGCCGAGCTGCGCACAACGCGCACCTCGACCGTTCCCAAGGGACAGGACCCGATGGCGGGCGTCGATTTGGCGGCAATCGCCAACGAACGTGCGGTCGCGCGTGGCAAACACCTGACGGACGCGTTTTATGTGTGCGCCGAATGCCACGGCGCCGACTTTGGCGGTGGCGTCATGGTTGACGATCCGGCCATGGGACGTCTGCTGGGACCAAACCTCACAGGCGGCACAGGCTCGCGCACGCTGCAGTACACGGCGGCCGATTGGGATCGCATGGTCCGCCACGGTGTGAAGCCGAGCGGCGTCAGCTCGCCGATGCCGTCGCGAGACTTCTTTTCCATGTCGGACCGCGAGCTTTCAGATATCGTGTCCTACATTCGCTCGCTGCCGGATGTGAACAAGGACGTGCCCGCCGTGACGCTGGGACCAGTCGGGAAGCTGTTGGTCGCGACCGGTCAGCTGCAGTTGTCGGCGGATATTCATCCCACGAAACATGTCATCGACCACGCCGCGCTTCCGCCCGCATCGACGGCCGACGCGACGTTCGGCAAACACCTCGCGCAGACATGCACCGGCTGTCACGGCGCCACGTTCGCCGGTGGCCCCATCATCGGCGGTCCGCCCGACTGGCCGCCGGCGGCGAATCTCACACCCACAGCGCTCGCCGACTGGACGTTCGACGATTTTTCGCGCGCCCTCAAGGAAGGGAAGAGTAAGAACGGCGTCGCGCTGCGCGAACCGATGGCGACGATGCCGAAGTTTGCCAAGAACATGACCGATACCGAGATGCAGGCGCTGTGGGCGTTTATCAAGACGTTACCGCCGCAACCACGGGCGCCGTAGGACCGGGGAGAACACGACGTCCAACGCGCCGGACCTGTCACTACCGGCGGCTTGATGACTGTCGCGCCGCGAACTCGGCGGCGCGACGTGACGCGAGTACCGCGAGCGGATGTGTGGCACCGATCTCCGTCGTCGCGATCCGCGACGCACGGTTGAGATGTATGGCGGCGGAGTCCGGTTGCGATTGTGCCATATCGAGTGCCGCCGTCAGCCACAGCAGTTGCACCTCGAGCGTCGGCCGTCGCCCTCCGGTGCGTCCGAGCTCCCGCTCCGCCTCCTCACGCCATGCCCGGGCACCGGCGATATCGTGTTGCGCCAACGCGTACGACATCTGCAAGCGGTACAGGCCGCACAGAATGCCGGCATCCTGCGTTGGCCGTCCGCGTTGGATGGCCACGGCGGAATCCGCTCGTGCGCGTCCCTCTTCGTTCTGTCCACGGCCGAGCAAGGAAAAGGAAAGGCCTGAGTGTGTTTCGGCCGTGATCGGATGCTGCGGCCCAAAGACGCGGATGGCAAACCGATGCGCGCGACGCCAGATCATCTCGGCCTCGGCCGCGTTTTCACGCAGATATTTGGAGAATCCGGCGAACGCGAAGACGTACACCAGCTCTGCCGGAGAGCGGAGTGAGTCTGGCAACAGTCTCGCGGTGGCACTGGCGAGGAGCGAGTCGCTCGCGGCGACGTCTCCCATTTCGGCATACGCGATCGCCATGGTCGCCTCGGCGAGGCTCAACGTGCGGTTGCGAGGATGCGCGCCTGCCCGTTCCAGTGCGAGTGCCTCCTGCAGCATCGGCACGACACCGTCACTGCGCAAAAAGGACGTCAATCGCACGTTCGCCAGAAGTGTCAGGACATCCACTAGACCGCTGTCGCCCGGTACCCGCGCGGTGGCGTAGCTCGAGCGCAGCGACTCCAGGGCAGACGCACCACGATCCACATCCCCGCGCGCCAGATCGTTGGTCGCTGCGGAAAGCCGGTCGAACCGCACTTGGGCAGACGTCGCACCGAGCGTCTCCGTGTGCAAGCGCGTGGCGGAGTCGAGCATCGCCGCCGCGAGATCGAGTTGATCGAGATTGCGATAGCTGTCGCCGAGCGTTCGGTACAGGTCGGCGCGGGCGCGGGGATCGTCGGCGAGCACGATGGCAATGCGTGATCGCGAAGCATCGAGCGCCTGCTGCAACGAGATGTTGCCGCCCTGCAGGCGCAAGCCGTCGGGCGAGAAGGGATCAGACGCGCCCGCGATATTCTCGAGCATGCGCATCATGCGCGTCGCCCGGCGCGCTTCATCGCGCGCGATGCGAGCGCTCTGCAGCGACACCGCGGTTGCCGTGACGAGCGCCAGCAGACTCACGAGTGCAGCACCTGTCAACGCGCGGTTTCGCCTCGCCAGTGACCACAGCACATGGGAGAGTCGCTCTGGGCGCGCGAGCACCGGCTGTCCTTTGAGATAGCGCAGGACATCGGCGCTCAGCGCATCGACACTCGCGTAGCGGCGCGCGGGATCGTGCCGCAACGCCATCAGCGCGATCGCATCGAGGTCGCCCTTGAGTGACGCGCGGAGTGGACCGGCATCACTCGCGCCACAGGCGCGTGCGTGGTCGTCGGTCACGCCGTCGCTGGGCACCCGCGGTGTCTGGGTGGCGAGCAACTGCTGGACGTCATGGGCGGATCGTCCATCCGTGTCAAACGGGGCGCTGCCCGCGAGCAGCCGGTAGAGCAGCACCCCCAACGAATACACGTCGCTACTGATCGTCACCGCTTCGCCGCGCAATTGTTCGGGGCTGGCGAATGCCGTGGTACGCGGCGCGACGCCGTACTCCGTGGCTTCGAACTCCGACGATTCCGTCGAGAGCAGTTTCGCGACGCCAAAGTCGAGCAGCTTCACCGTGCCATCGGTCGCGACCAGGATGTTTCCGGGTTTGAGATCGCGGTGCACGACGAGTGAGGCATGAGCAAACTGCACGGCGGCGCAAACCTGCCGAAAGAGATCGAGCCGCTGCGGCACGGTGAGTCGCTGGCGCGTGCACCACGTGTCGATGCGCACGCCGTCCACGTACTCCATGACGATGTACGGCACGCCATCGTCCGTCGTGCCGCCATCAAAGAGCGACGCGATATTCGGATGCTGCAGTCGCGACAGAATCTGGCGCTCGCGGCGAAAGCGCCAGCGCATTTCGGGATGGTCGATACCGATCGGCAACGTCTTGATGGCGACCCGTCGCTCGAACTGCGGATCGACATAGCGGCCTTCGTACACGACACCCATGCCGCCGCGTCCGATCTCGCGCTCGATGCGGTAGGCGCCAACGGTCGCACCGATCAAGCGGGACGCGAATGCGGGATCGTCTGGGGCCAGCCGCACACGCGGGCTCAGAAAATTATCGTCCGCGTCATTCGACAGCAGCATCCGCGTCTGGCGCAGCACCTCGGCGTCATCGGATGCGCGCGACTGCAACAGCGACTCCCGGGCCTCCGGCGGCAGCTGTCGCGCGGCGTCGAAGAGCTGGGAGATGCGGGCCCACTGTTCCGGACTGACCGTCAACGGCAATCCCTCGGCCACGACGCCCACGCGCCGGCCACGTGGCGGGCGATTGGACGCGGCGCGCAATCAGGCATGCGGAAAGATTGCGGCGGAGGGTGACCGAAGCCAGACTGCACCGTCATACTGTCACATCCACCGTATGCGCACGATGAGCGAGTTTGGTCAGGCGTCGGCCCCTCAGGGCGACGCACAATCTTCCGAAGCCCAAACCGTCACGCAGCTGCTGCAGGCTGCGGCTGCGGGCACCGCCGACGCGGCTGACCACCTCGCCGTGCTGGTGTATCAGGAGCTCCATGTGCTCGCGGTGGCAGCCATGCGCCGCGAGTCCGACGGGCACACCTGGCGTCCCACCGAATTGGTGCACGAGGCGTTTGACCGTCTGGTGAGCAGTACGTCGGTGGCGTGGAAGAACCGGCATCACTTTTACAGTGTGGCGTCGAGGGCCATGCGACGGCTGCTGGTGGATCACGCGCGTGCCCGTCAAAAGCTCAAGCGGGACGGTGGCGAGCGAGTGCCGCTGACGGCCGACGTCGGCGCCGTGGATGCCGTGAATATCGACGTGCTCGCACTGAACGATGCACTCGACCGGCTCGCCGCGCTTGATGCGCGCCAGGTCCAGGTGGTCGAGCTGCGCTACTTTGGCGGCTTTACCATTGAGGAGATCGCCGAGACGCTGGAGATCTCGCCGGCGACGGTCAAACGCGATTGGACGGTGGCCCGTGCGTTTCTGCGGCATGCGCTCACCGATCACGAGGGTGACCGCGACTAGGTTGGAGCACCGTCTGCGGTCGCCGTTTTGGTGCGGTCGTGACCGTTGACGTCGGCGCACGGGGAGCGGGGTCGTCTGGCTTGAAGAGACGGGCGGTGAAGGCGACGGAATACGTGCCGATGCCGGTGCTGTATCGATAGTTCACGGTGAAGGTGCCAGTCAGTACCCCATCGCTGGCACCGCTGATGGCGTTGGTGGCGCTGATCGAGCCGCCCGGCAGCACAATGACGTTCGGATTGGGAGTCGGCGTGGCGCTACCGATGAGCGTACCATTCACCAGCGATCCCAGCGTCAGACTTCCCGAATAGTCGGGATCTCCGCAACTGCCGATGATGCCTTGAAAGCCGTTGACGCCGCGAGTCGTATCGGCCGGACCGGCGCCCGGCACAAAACTTTCGAGGATGGCGGTGGCGTTGCACTTGGCGCCGCCACTGGGGCGACCGAAGATCAAGATGCCGTGATCGAACGGCACCGCCCGCAAACTGGCGATCCACGCGCTGGCGCGCATGTAGATCAACGTGTCGGTCCGCGTGCTGCCGATGCCTCCCGGCGGCAACGAGGAGCTCAGCACCGTCGCCGATTCAAACGCCCACCCAAACGAGGCGGTATTGCCGATTTCAACGGCACTGGACGCGCGGGCCACCAGTGTGCCCGCGCCATCGCGCAGTTCGACCTGCACGGTAAACTTGCCGGGCCGCGTCCATTGGTGACTGACGGTGCTGTCACCCACCTTCGTGACCGCGGCGGAGTTGTCGCCAAAGTCCCATCGGAAGCGCGGCGAGGAACCGCCGATGCCGGCTGGCAGCGCGGCGAAGTCGAGATCGACTCCCGGCGGCGCGGTGAGCTGTGTGGCGGCGATTTTGAACTCGCGCGCGATCACGGTGAACGGCTTCGCGTCGACAAATCCCGCTCGACCGTCGCTGAACAAATCGAAATCCGCGAACGCCGTGCCGACGGCGAGGAGCTGCCTGGTTCCGGCGGTATTCAGAATGACGTTCACCCCGAGATCGGTGGACCCGGCGGCGTTCCAGAGGAAGGACACTTGCTGGTCTGGTGCAGCACCCACGGCCTTGGTTGGACATCCGGGGCACATGAAGCGCACTTGGAGCTCCGGATCGGTGGTCCGCACGGTGTCGGTCAGCAGCTCCCACGCTCCGGCCAGCAGATTGTATCGCTCAAAGCTGTACGAGGCGGGGTACCGATCGGTACCGGCTTTTTGCTGCGTGAATTCGCGCCACCGCTGCGTGATCTGCGTGATCGGGATCTCCCCACTCACACCAAGCGCGTATGCCTTGTTGTACAGGCTGCCGGGTTGGCTGGCATTGATCTGCATGCTGACCGGCGTCAACACGCCGGACGTGAACAACGCCGAGCGAATCGTGCCGGGGAAGTTTGGATCCGAGAACAGCACGGTGCTCTGCGTGCCAGTCGAACTGGCGCCGAACGCGACCACCGTATGGCCGCCATTGTTCAAGCGGAGCGCCAGCAGCACGGGGTTCTGCGTGAGTTTGAGTGTCAGCAGGATCCACGCGGACGTGAGGTCTTCGGTTTTTGTGCCGCGTGCGATTCCCTGATTGGCCAGTGCCGCAAACTGGTTGATGCCGGAGTCGAAGCGATCGAGGTAGTCGCGTTGGACGGATCCGGCAAAGCGAATGCCCTGCACATTGTCCCACAGGTTGGGAATACTCTTGTCGTACCGATGATACAGCGGCGGCTGTCCGGCGGCCCGCATGAAATAGTGGTAGTACATCGCCGTGATGCTCATGCCCTCACAAATGCCGGAGGGGGTGATGTAGTCGCCGTAGTTCGTGAACTCCCAGTCGTCGACACCCGGCTGAAACGTGGAGAGAAACGTGCCGACGAGTTTGGCCTTCGGTGTACGCACCCACACGATGTTGACCGTACCGAACCCCGCCCCGCGGCTCGCACGCAGTGCACCTGTGGCCGCGTTGCGTGGCAGCGCCAGCATATCACCCGAGAAGTGACGTGTGGCCAACGTCGCCGAGGAATCCGTGCGCTCCACCAGCGAAATGGCTTCAAGCGAGCGTGTGGCGGAATCGAAATAGAATGGCGCCACGGCGTCGCTCGCGGCGATGCGCATGGGGGTGGTCAGCGTCATCGTGCTGTCGGCATACCCCTCCCCGTTTGTTATCACCAACACGGGGCCCACTTGAACAAAGTCGGCCGGGAGTGGCACGACGATGCTGGAATCGGCGCGAATGGTCCACCGGGTGGCGTTCGCAAAGGAGCGCGTGCGAATCGTGACCGTGAGGCCGTCGAGCGGATCGCCGGTCTTGGTGTATCGCAGCACGCCGCCACCGGCCGCGACGGTTTGTGTATCAAACAGCGTTCGTTTGGCAGCCAGTACGGCGAGGGCGCGAAAGCGCACGGGTGGCAGCCCCGCGACCGTCGCGCTGACGACATTGGCGCCAAGTCCGGTGCCCAGCGTCCAGATGCCGGCGCTGGCGGTGCCATCGCTGCTGGTGGTCGCTGCAGTCGCTGCAAGCGCGCCACCGCCCGAATCCACCCGGAAGGCGACAGCGACACCGCTCATGGGGCGTCCGGCCGCATCACTCACGAGCACCGTTGGGCGCACGGGCAGCGCCGAGCCCGATTCCGCCTGCTGGGCATCGCCGCTCTGTGCGACAACCGAGGTCGCGACCTGGGGCGGCGGAGGTGGTGGCTGGGTTGGTGGCGTGCTGGGCGCGGCGGAGTCACCGCTGCACGCCGTCACCGCGATCAGGGCACTGAGATACCACGGGACGAAGCGCGGAGAGAGTCTGGTCATGACCTGCACGCGACACAGGGTGGGAAACCGGCTCACGGCGGCAGGTGGGCGGCAGGCGGGAGGGGGCAGGTGGAGGACTTGGACGGCTAGTTGTCGGTTTGTCAGTGGTCGGACAACCGCTGAGCTGTCAGTTGTGAGTGTGAGTACCCAGTGGTCAGTGCACTGACCACTGCTCACTCGAACTGATAACCCACCACTCAGCGGTTGTCCGAGCACTGACAAACCGACAACCGCTCCGCATCATTCCCATTGTGCATGTTCGCGTAGCGCGGCGTCTGGTTGCTTGGCCCACGCGACGGCCGCGAGTAACTTGATGGTTCGTGCCGTCGAGTGTGCCGTTCATTGCGCTATGGGGGTCGTGTGATGCGCCGGGTGGCAACGATGGTGACGGTGTGCGTCGCCGCATTTGCGGCGTGTCTGCCCTCTAGGTCGGTCAAGCGCGTGGTGCCGGGAGTTTCAACGGGCGCCTTTTCGGAGTCGAGCGCCGCCGACCTCTCCGTGCTCGTCATCTGTCATGACACGTTGGGTCGCCCCGATCGCGCATCCCGTGGGGCCGTGGTGAGTCGGTGCTCACCGTGTCTGCCGAGAGGTGCAGAAGCATCGGATACGCGATCGATCGCGCACGCGCGACGGCTGTGGGCCCAGGTTCGTCGCGCGCCGTACGATACGACCGATCTTGGCGCGCAGTGCGCGGCACTGGCCTATCGGTTTGCGCAAAGCCTGCGGCCACACGA
>JAGNMU010000545.1 GCA_017991005.1 Gemmatimonadaceae bacterium
GCCGTGTGATGTGGCGGAAGACCGCGGTGGCGCGGATGGCAGAGGGCGCAGACGACGCGCGAGTATCGGTGTTGATCATGAGCGTTACGATGCAGTGTGTGATGTGCTCGACAGGCGCTGACGCACCCATCGCGACGCACGCCAGAGAACGACGAGCAGAATAACGGCCAGCACAACCGCGAGTGCCGGCACAAAAATCGCCAACGCACTGAGTGTCGCGGCACCCAGCAACTCCGCGGTGGCCACCAGCGGGTTGGCGAACCCGGCAGTCGTACCGGTCGAGATCGCACGGGCCTTCACCGTGGTCAGTTGCATCGCTCCTGAGACGCCACCACCCAGTACCACGGCCAGCAGCCATCCCGGAATGCCGTGATCGCCACCGATCGATACAAACATCGCCAGTATGCCCGCCACCGTGGCGAGTGGCGTCGCGATCACATCGAGCGCATGATCCACCAGCGGGATGTAGTAACCACCCACTTCGAGCAGTGCCGCGATACCCAATGCGAGCAGTCCGGCAGGACTGCCAAGCCACGCGTACTGCGGATCCACGGCGAACACGCCGAAGTGTGACGCCACTCCGATACACAACAGCGGCACGAACGTTCGAAAGCCGCACGCGGTGCTGAGGCAAATGCCCGCACCAATCGGCATCACCCACGTGGTCCACCAGACGGGAAGCGCCGCCGCGATCTCAGGAGCCATGCTTTCGATGGAGTGTGGTCATCACAACGTGCTCATCGCGATGTGCTCATCACGAGCGGTCATCGCACAGCGGTGCTATCGCGCGCGCCCGCTTCACGAGCCAGGCGTTGCACCAACGGAAATAGCGATCGCGGATAGGGATCGGTGATATTCACCTGCACCGCTACAGCGATCCCTGCCGTCGGAAAGTACGCCATCTCGGTGGCGTAGCCGGGAAAGAAACCGCTGTGTCCCCACGAGATGCCCAGCGGCGTCGGGCGAATGATCACGCCAAGTCCGTACTGCGCGTTCGCACCAAGTCGCGCCGGCACGCCGTCGAGCAACCGCGGTAACATCGACGAGGGGAATGCGCGACTGGTGTACAGCAGCTGCGCCCACCGGGCGAGATCGCTCGTGGTGGAGGCCATGCCTCCGCCTGTCCACTCAAACTGCGGATCGATCGCCATCAATCCATCGATGCCGATCGACGCGTCGTAACCACCGAGGTCGTTCTTCGGTCCGGCGTATCCGTTTGCCACGCCCGCGAGACGACGCCGATCTGATGGAATGGTGTTGCGCAGCCCAAGCGGCGTCAGCACTCGGCGCTGCACCTCGTCGTAGTACGTGTGCCCGGTGAGCTGCTCGATGATCATGCCGAGCACGATGTAGTTGGTGTCGGAGTACTCCCACCCGGCACCGGCTGCGAACGGTGGCTTCGCACCAAAGAGTGCACGCAATCGCTCCACGGGTGTCCACACTTTGAACGGCTCGGCGCGCAATCGTGCGGTCACATCCGGCTGGAATTCGTAGCGCACCAGCCCGCTCGTGTGGCGCATGATCTGACGCACGGTGGCCTCGCGCCCGTTGGGCAACGAATCAAACCACGGCTCGCGTCCCAGGTAGCGGGCAATCGGCGCGTCGAGATCGAGTGTGCCCTCGGCGGCCAACTGCATCGCCACCGCAGACACATACGTCTTGCCGACACTCCCCTGTAACAACCGGTCGGTGGTGCGGAGCGGAATTTTTCGCGTGGTGTCGGCCATTCCGCTGGCGACCGCGGCGATGCGTCCGTCTGCCAACGCGACGGCCACCGAGACGCCCGGCCACTTCTGTGCGATCCGTACCGAGTCCATCAACTGCTGCAGACGCGCGGTAAGCGCCGCTGGTGCAGCCGCTGGAGCCGCTGCTGGAGCGGACGCATGACGGCAGGCGCCGGCAAGCACGCCCGCCATCAGCCATGACCAGCGCCATCGCGACATGATGCGTTTCACGACAGCGCAAACGGGCGTTCAAGACTCGGCGATTGCGGCGTGAACAGTTCCGCGCCGTTCTCGGTGATCGCCATGTCGTCTTCAAGACGGATGCCAAATTCACCTGGGATGTAGATGCCAGGTTCATCGGAGAACACCATCCCCGGCTTGAGCGGGAGTGTGTTGCCCTTCACCAGGTACGGCCACTCATGGCCGTCCATGCCCATGCCATGCCCGACGCGATGACTGAAGTATTTGTAGTCGGGACCAAAGCCTGCATCGACAATCACCTTGCGCGCCGCCGCATCGACGGCTTCACACGGTACACCGGGGCGCGCCGCCTTGAGCGCCGCCGTTTGCGCGCGATGTTCGATCTCGAACACATCTTTCATGCGCTGCGTGGGTTTGCCCAGCACGAAGGTACGCGAGATGTCGCTGCTGTAGCCTTCGACCTTGCAGCCGCCGTCGATGAGCAGAATGCTTCCTTCACGCACCACCTGCGGCGTGGCGCTGCCATGTGGCAACGCCGAGTATTTGCCCACCTGCACACCCGCCGATCCGCTGTAACCCAGTCGGGTGTGCGCTTGCGCCACGAGTGACGCAAAATCGTCCTGCGTCATCCCTTCTTTCAGCGATTTCCACGCCGCCTCGTACGCTTTCAGCGTGACCTGACTGGCAAAACGCATCAGCGCCAGTTCGTGTGCATCCTTGATGGTGCGGCAGCCACCGGTGACCGGTGTGCCGCTCACCACTTTCACATTCGGGATGTGCGCGGCGCCGTCGGCAAAGACAAAGCGAACCGTTTCTTCGGCACCGATGGTGGCCGTGGTGAGCCCGCGTGACTTGAAGCCCTGCGCGATCAACGCGTATGGGCTTTCGTGTTCTTCCCACGCGTACACATCCGCGTCTTTGCCCAACGGCCCGAGATGCGCCTGCTCCATCGCGCGCTCTTCTTCAAACTTGGGCGTGACGAGAAACGCACTGCCCGTGACCGGAATAATGGCGGCCAGCAGTCGTTCGCTCAGTCCCCACTTGATGCCGGTGAAATACTCCATGCTCGTACCACCTGTGAGCATGAGGGCGTCGATCCCGTTGGCACGCATGAGTCCACGCGCTTTCTCCAGGCGCGCACGGCGTTCATCGACGGAGATCGGCTTCACCTGTCCTTTCATCGAGCTGAGCGCAC
>JAGNMU010000103.1 GCA_017991005.1 Gemmatimonadaceae bacterium
GGATCGGCGCCAACGCGCTGATCGGGATGAACGCGGTGATCATGGACAACGCCGTGGTCGGGAGCGGCTGTGTCGTGGGGGCGCTCTGTTTTGTGCCCACCGGCATGGAGATCCCGCCACGCAAGGTGGTGGTGGGCAACCCCGCCAAGATCGTGAAGGATGTAACCGACGAGATGCTCGACTGGAAATCGTCAGGGACGGCGCTGTATCAACAGTTGCCAGCCGCGATGCGAGCGGGCTGGAAGGCCGTTGAGCCGCTGCGTGTGCTGCCCGTCGACCGACCGTCCCAGTCCAGCATCCTCCGTAATTGGCATGATACCCAGGGTGCGTCGCGGCCGGATTCTTCGCGACCGGGTCATTCGACCGATTCCACCCGCTGACTGTTCACGAGACTATCCAGCTATGCTGACGTTGTTGAACTACGCACAAGGCGAGTGGGTGCAGGGCACGGGCAAGACGGCCGACCTGGTGCACGCCGTGACCGGTGAGAAGATCGGCGAAGCGAGCAGCGGCGGTCTCGACTTCAAAGGGATGGCCCACTTCGCACGCACCGTCGGTGGACCGGCCATGCGCGCGCTCACGTTTCATCAGCGCGCGGCGATGCTCAAGGCCATTGCCAAACATCTGATGGAGCGCAAGGACGCGTTCTACGCGCTTTCGAGCGCCACCGGGGCCACGAAGACCGACAGTTGGGTGGACATCGATGGCGGCATCGGCACGTTCTTCGCGTATTCCAGCCGTGGCCGCCGCGAGTTTCCCAACGAAACGTTTCATGTCGAGGGGCCCGCAGAATCGCTCTCCAAGAACGGCACGTTTGTTGGCCGGCACATCTGTGTGCCACTCGAAGGCGTGGCGATTCACATCAACGCGTTCAATTTCCCCGTCTGGGGAATGCTCGAAAAGATGGCGCCCGCGCTGCTGGCTGGCGTGCCGTGCATCGTGAAGCCCGCCACGGCCACCAGCTTTCTGACCGAAGCGGTCTTTCGGTCGATCGTCGAGGCCAACATTCTGCCGCCGGGCGCGATCCAGTTGATCTGCGGCAGCGCCGGTGATCTGCTGTCGCATGTCACCGAGCAGGACGCCGTCGCCTTCACCGGCTCGGCGGCCACCGGACAGATGCTCAAGGAAAGCCGCGCGATTGTCGAGCATTCAGTGCGCTTCAACATGGAGGCGGACTCGCTCAACTGTTCGATCCTTGGTCCCGATGCGGCGCCGGGCACGGAGGAGTTTGAGCTGTTCATCAAGGAGGTCACGCGCGAGATGACCACCAAGGCCGGCCAGAAGTGCACCGCCATTCGGCGCACCATCGTACCCGCCGGCATGGAAGAGGACGTGGTCAAGGCGCTGCGCGCCCGACTGGAAAAAACCACGATCGGCGATCCTGCTGTTGAAGGCGTGCGCATGGGGCCGCTGGCCAGCAAGGGGCAGGTGCGCGACGTCGGCGCGAACGCCGACCGCATCCGCTCGGCCGCGGAGTTGGTGTTTGGTGGTGGCGACTATCAGGTGGTGGGCGCCGATCGCGAAAAGGGCGCGTTCTTCGGCCCGATGCTGATGGTGTGCGACAATCCGTTCAGCCGTCATGAGCCGCATGACATCGAAGCGTTCGGCCCGGTGAACACCGTCATGCCGTACGCCTCGCTCGATGAAGCGATTGCGCTGGCCAAACTGGGGCGCGGTTCACTGTGTGGTTCACTGGTGACGGCCGATCCCGCCGTGGCGCGCACCGTAATTCTCGGCACGGCGGCGTATCACGGCCGCATGCTGGTACTCGACAAGAGCAGTGCCAAAGAGAGCACCGGCCATGGGTCGCCATTGCCCAATCTGGTGCACGGCGGACCTGGACGTGCTGGCGGCGGCGAGGAGATGGGCGGGGCACGCGGCGTGCTGCACTACATGCAGCGTACAGCAGTGCAGGGCAGTCCGAGTGTGCTGACGGCCATCACGCGCGAGTGGTCCAACGGCGCCACGCAGACCACGGACAGCGTGCATCCGTTCCGCAAAACGTTCGACGAGCTGCACATCGGCGATACGCTGATCACCGGTACGCGCACCATCACGCTCGACGACGTGGCGAAGTTTGCTGAATTGAGCGGCGACAAGTTCTACGCCCATATGAACGACGAGGAGGCGCGCACCAACGGCGTCTTTGAAGGGCGCGTAGCACACGGGTACTTCATCGTGTCGGCGGCGGCCGGACTGTTTGTCGATCCTGCACTGGGACCCGTGCTCGCGAACTACGGCATGGAGAAGCTGCGCTTCACCAAGCCCGTGTATCCGGGCGATACGATTCACGTGCGACTCACGGTCAAGCAGAAGACGGCCAAGGACACGCCCGAAGGCACGATTCCGCAGGGCGTGGTGGAGTGGGACGTGGAGGTGCGCAACCAGCATGACGAGGCGGTGGCGGTGTACTCCATTCTGACGCTGGTGCGTCGCAGCGAAGTCGTCGCCGCGTGACACAACCTGCTGCCGCCAGCACCGCGTCGATCAAGACGGTCTCTCCCACGGGGACCGTGCGGAAGTTCGATCGGTCGATTGTCGAGGGGCCCATCGGTCCGGCGGTGTGGAAGATCGCGTGGCCGACGGTGCTGCAGAACGTGATCGGTGGATTGCAGGGCATCATCGATCACGTGATGGTGGGGCACCTGGTTGGCTTCACCGGTAACGCCGCGATTGGCGTGTCGTTTCAGATCTTTCTTGTGGTGGTCGTGTTTCTGGGATCGCTGTTTACCGGCATGGCGGTGCTGGTGGCGCGGTTCACGGGCGCTGGTGATGCGGTGGCGGTGAATCGTGCGGCGTCGCAGGCGTTTCTCGTGGCCATCACGTTGTCGGTCGGTGTCGTGGCACCGGTGGGCTATTTCGCGGCGCCGTATCTGTTGGGGATGATCAACGCCGCGCCAGCGGTGCAAGCGGAGGCGCTGTCATTTCTGCGCATCATGCTGGTGTTCAACTTCGGCATGATGATGTTCTTCATGCTCGGCTCGGGGCTGCGCGCGGCGGGTGACGCAAAAACGCCGCTTCGACTCGGCGTGGCGATGACGGCGATGAACATCGGGCTCAATGTCGTGTTCATTTGTGGTCTCGGGCCGATTCCGTCATTCGGCACGGCCGGCGCCGCCATGGGAACCGTCATCAGCGGCGGTGTGATTGCGATCTACTCGGTGACGCAGCTGTTCCGCGGCGTGTGGGTGCTCGATTTCCGACATGTATCATGGCGCCCGGATTGGGAGATTATTCGTGCGCTGTTCCGTTTCGGATTGCCGGCCGGGCTTCAGGGGATCGCAATGAATGTCGCGGGGGTGCTCATTCTGCGATTTGTCGGCTCCACCGCGTCGAGTGCCGCGGCGCAGGCGGCCTATGCGATTGCGTACACGGAGTTGTTCTCGCTGGTCACGTGGACGTCGGTGGGTCTGATGGGAGCCACGTCGGCGGTCGCCGGCCAGAATCTCGGCGCAGGCAAACCCGAACGCAGTGGGCAGGCGGTGCTCGCCGCGAACAAGATCGGACTGATCATCGCCGCCACGGTGGGCCTGCTGTTCTGGATCATCCCCACGCAGCTACTCGGGCTGTTCGGTATGCAGCAACCAGAGGTGCTGCGCATCGGTACAGAGCTGCTCGCGTTTCTCGCGGTATCGGGGCTGTTCATCACGACGGCGCTTACGTACACGGGCGGACTGCAGGGGACGGGCGATACGAAGAGCCCGCTCTACATCTCGCTCATTTCGCAGTTTGCCCTGCCGATCGGGTATATGGCGACGATCCAGCTCACCAGACAGCTGGTACCGAGCGACGTGTGGCTGGCCATCGTGATGGGCCATGCATTGCGCTGTGTGCTGAGTGTGTGGCGGTTCCGGCAAGGCCGCTGGCATTCGATTTCGCTAGGCGTAAAACCGAAGTGAGGCGACCGTGTCGCCGTTTGTTAATGCAGCAATCGCGTGGACCAGCCGCGCTTGGCATGAAATGCTGTGCTCGCTTTGCGATTCGGCGCCTCAGTTCGGCCTCACATCCTAAGTGCTGAGTAATTGGCCTAGAGCTTGCGATCTTCACGCTTCCGGGGTAACGTCGCGAAACAGATTGTTTTCGCCCGAAGTCAACTGGCCAGTAGCAAAAGAGAATATGAACGTCATGCATTGGTGTAGACCGATCGTCTGCTTCGCACTGTGCGTTCCGGGAGGATGGGGACCCGTGATTGGGCAGCCAAATTCGTTTGACGTCGATTGGAGCATACCACTGAGTCTGTCAGACGCATCGCGCTCGCTCGTTTTGCGGGGGGCGAGCGCCGTCGCGGTCGGGGCGTCCTTCGCAAGCGCAGGGTTGGGTATCCACGCATTCGATTTGACCTCCTTCTCTCCGCGGTCGTTCAAAGTGCTAACGGCGAGCGGTCGAGTAGTAGATGGACCAAGTGGCAATTGGACGTTTGCCTATCCGATAGTCAACGTCACAGCGCAAGGAGATCTCACACTTTTGTGGGGTGAGCCAGCGGATAGAATGACTGTTCGTCATTCTCGCGATTGGCCCGCTGAGCAAATCGTGAGTCTTTGGCAAGCGACCCTGACATCGAAGCTGGAATGGTCAGCGCCGAGCCTTCTAGTGGCGGCAGAGAGGATCACGTGGAATCGCGATGCAGTGGCGGCCACTTCGACCGCGAGGGGCGTAGTTGGCCCGTTGGCCGTGGTTACAAAGTCGCGACATGGACGGGAAATCACGGTCCTCGAGCATGCGGATCGATGGCACGCGCATCGAGCAGTGGCCGGAGGCACGTCCGGGCTTCTGTTCAAGTCGGCCGCTACAGTGGGTACGCCACAGGCGCCAGCGATCGTCGTTTCCGCACAGGCGACAGACCAATTGCCGCAAGATGTTCTCGCGATCGAGGACGCCGCGATTGTAGACGAGCGCGCTGGCTGGCGAATCATCTATCGGGCGCCCCCAGGCCGATTGATCTCGGCACTGCAGTCATTTCCCATGGGTGGCCGCGCTGCAATGCTCGTGTTTGTCGAAACGGACCGACGCGGAACTCCGATGGTGCGAGTGTTGCGCCGAACTAATCGATCTGACAGGTGGGAATCTGCGGATAGCCTTGTTGTGGGGTTTCCGATCAAGTACATGCGTGCCGCAATCGATCACAGCGGGACAATGCATTTGTTCACAGAGCGTTCGCAGATTCAGAACGCAAGAATCGCGATGTTTTACGCCAGTTTTCGCGAGCAGTGGACGCCAATCATCGAAGTGTTCAAAGGGCGCGACGCAACGGATGCTGCGTTGACCACGTCCTCGACAGGTGTACCGATGATTCTATTTACCCAAACCCGGGGAGGAAAAGTACTAAGTCTGCACTCTAGACTGCTCCGACAGTAGTTGCCTTTGTCTTGTCAATTAACGTGGAGAAACTCTCTTATGCGCATTATGCTTTTGGCCCCACGCCGGTGGGCGTTCGCATTTAGTTTTCTGTCATTCGTATCGTGTGGCGATTCTGCGCCTACGTCATCCCAGTTGAAGTCGAACGGGATCGCTCGGACGAATGAGGTGCCAGGTGAGTTCGAGGATCTACTAGACGAATTTGATCCGGCGATGCTTGCGGATCTACACGGAAAATTGGATGGGACAGTGAATTGAGCTGTCCCCGGTTCCGTGGACACGCGACTAAGCTACTGCCTGCTCAAATTCGATGGGGCTGATGTACCCCAGCGTGGAATGTCTCCGGATCGGATTGTAGAAGCGCTCGATAAAGTCAAACACGTCTGCGCGCGCGGTATCGCGCGTCGCATAGGTCTTTCGCGCCGTCCGTTCCGTCTTGAGCGACGAGAAGAAGCTCTCCATGACGGCGTTGTCCCACACGTTGCCGGACCGGCTCATGCTGCAGGTGATGCCCAGCGCGTCCAGCGTCCGCTGAAACTGCTCGCTCGTATACTGGCTGCCCTGATCCGAATGCGCGAGGTCACTGGGCGGGACGCCACGGCGCCACACGGCCATCATCAGCGCGTCGGTCACCAGTTGCGCCGTCATGGTCTCCTGCATGGACCAGCCGACTGCGCGCCGCGAATAGAGATCGAGCACGACCGCGACATAGAGCCACCCTTCCTGCGTCCACACATACGTAAAGTCCGCGACCCACTTCTGATTGGGCGCCGTCGCCGTGAAATCGCGGTTCAGCACATTGGGCGCGATCGCGTGGGGCGCGCGCACGCCGTGATCCGCCGGCAATGCGCGTCGACGAGGACGCGCGCGCAGTCCCTGTGCCCGCATCACGCGTTCGACCTGGTGCAAGCCGACGGCAAAACCGTCCGCGCGGACGTCACGCACGAGACGTCGTGCTCCGTATGTGCGGTCGCTCAAGAGAAAGCGCCGATGCAGCGCCACGGCCAACGCGGCATCCGTCCGCGCACGTGCGCTCTCCGGGCGGACGATCCGCGCATAGAATCCACTTGCTGACACACCGAGCATGTCACACAACATCGCCACCGGCCACGTCCCTCGGTGCTTCGCCACAAAATCGAACTTCACATCGACTCCTTGGCAAAGTAGGCCGCGGCTTTTTTTAAGATGTCGCGCTCCATGCGCAGGGTCGCCACCTCTTTGCGCAGCCGCGTCAGCTCGGCCTGCTCCGCCTTGGCGCTCGGCAGACCCGTCGCCGCCGCCGCGGCATCACTCGTCGCCGTCCGCACCCAGGTCCGCAACAGATTGACATGCAGCGACAGATCGCGCGCCGCCTGGGCCATCGAGACCCTACGCACCGTCACTAACCGAACGGCTTCCTGCTTGAACTCTTCGCTGAACTTGCGCCGTATCCTGGCCATCTCCCACCTCCACTCCGTATGTACACCTAAGAAAGGTGTCTACGGAAGCCGGGACAGCTCACGGGGACGATCGCCGCTAAGATCAAGAAGTGACTGCGCTTCATGTACCGGTCTCCTTTGGGTCGTTCAACGCCTCTGACTGGCTAACGTCAAGTTGTGCTGTGGACGCTTCAATAATGCGGCCGCGGAGCGGCCGCCATCAATAGCGCGGCCATCTGCACCAACTTTCGTTAGCCAGCGGCGCGCCCCAGCCGACGAGTCGACGTCGGGGTCTGTGTCCCGTCTCCGCGCTCATGTTGCAGCGCGTCGATAAGCGGACATCGCACGTTGCCGGTGGCCGCGCAGCACTCCTCGACGAGCTCGCCGAGTACCGCCTCGATGCGCTGAAGGTCGACCAGCTTAGTCCGCACTCCGGCGAGCTTCTCTTCCGCGGCCGCGCGTGCTTCGTTGCAGTGCGTTCCATCCTCCAAGCGGAGGAGGCCCGCGATCTCGTCCAGGCTGAAGCCTAGGCCTTGCGCCGACCTCACGAAGCGCACACGCGAGACGTCTTCCGCATGGTAGCGGCGTATCCGCCCGAACAATCGCGATGGCTCGCGGATGAGTCCGCGGCGTTGATAGAACCGGATCGTTTCCACGCTCACGCCGGCAGATGCCGCGAAGGCGCCGATGGTGAACTCCTGCACGGGCATACGGCCTCCTCTTGACTCCGTACTTCGGTACGGTTGTAAGGTTAACCTGTATGGATACTCTCCGAAAGCCAGAATCGGCCGAGACTGCGTCGTCTGGACGCGGCGCTCTCCTCGCAGGCGGCGTCGCCGCCCTGCTCGCCTCCGCCTGCTGCCTCGGTCCGCTGTTGCTGCTCATGCTCGGTGTCAGCGGCGCCTGGATCGGGAATCTCACGGCGCTCGAACCGTATCGGCCAGTCTTCATCGGGGTCGCGCTTGTGGCCGTATATTTCGCGCACCGTAGAATCTTCCGCCCCGCTGGCGAGTGCTTGCCCGGAGAGATCTGCGCGGTCCCGGCGGTCAGTCAGACGTACAAGGTCCTCTTCTGGGTCGTGGTGGCCTTGCTTGGTGTTGCGCTCGTCTTTCCGTATGTCGCCCCCTTCTTCTACTGAGTGGAGAACCCCATGCGATTCCTTCGATCCGCCGCAATTGCCCTAGTGGTCCTGGTGACCGCCGCTTGGATCACGCCGAAGACGATCACGCTCTCGATCCCTGGCATGACCTGCGCAACCTGTCCAATCACGATCAAGGCGGCGCTGAAGAAGGTCCCCGGCGTGACGGACGTGACGGTGAGCTACGAGACGCTCGAAGCGGTCGTCAGGTTCGATGACGCGAGGACCAACACCGACGCGTTGATCAAGGCGACGACCGATGCGGGCTACCCGTCGACGGTCAAGCCCGCCAAGCCCGCCAGAGACGGGTCTCGATGAAGGCCGAGGGCCAGTCGGCGCTCTCGTCCTGCTGTGGCGTGAGCACCTCGCCCTCTGCCCCCACGAACGGGGACGTGACTGCCGCGAGCCCCGGATCTGCGGTGCGCGTGGCGGTCATCGGCGGCGGCGGAGGCGCGATGGCCGCCGCACTCAAGGCGGCGGAACTCGGCGCGCAAGTCACCCTCGTCGAGCGCGGGGTCATCGGCGGCACCTGTGTCAACATCGGGTGTGTCCCTTCCAAGATCTTCATCCGCGCGGCGCACGTCGCGCATCTTCGCCGGAGCAGTCCGTTCGATCTCGGCCTTAGCGCCACGGCACCGACCGTCCGGCGCCCACTGCTGCTCCGCCAGCAGCAGGCACGCGTTAACGAGCTGCGGCATGCCAAGTATGAAAACATCCTCGCCGAGAACGCGTCGATCACGGTGGTGCATGGTACGGCGGTCTTTAGGGATGCAGCGACGCTGTCGGTCGCACTCGCGGACGGCGGAGAACAGCTCGTCCACTTTGATCGCTGCGTGATCGCAACTGGCGCGAGTCCCGCCGTCCCCCCGATTCCAGGGCTCAGGGAGACGCCGTACTGGAACTCGACCGACGCGCTGGCCAGTGACGTCATCCCAGCGCGGCTCGCCGTGATCGGTTCGTCGGTGGTCGCGGTCGAACTGGCGCAGGCGTTCGCGCGGCTCGGCAGTCAGGTGGCGATTCTGGCCCGGAGCACACTTCTCTTCCGCGAGGATCCCATCCTCGGAGAGGAGTTGACGGCTGCCTTCCGCGCAGAGGGGATCGACGTTCACATCCAGACATCGGTCCGCCAAGCATCGTTTCACGATGGGCGTTTCCGGCTCGAAACGGACGCGGGATTCGTTGAGGCGGAGCAGCTTCTGGTCGCGACTGGTCGCACACCGAATACCACGGGCCTTGGCCTCGAACGGCTCGGCCTCGTCTCCGACAAACGCGGGGCGATCGTGGTCGACGACCAGATGCGCACGAGCATCCCGAACGTCTACGCGGTCGGAGATTGTACGATGCAGCCGCAGTTCGTCTACGTCGCCGCGGCAGCCGGCACGCGCGCGGCAGTGAACCTGATGGGCGGCCAGCGCACGCTGGATCTGACGAGTATGCCGGCCGTGATCTTCACGGACCCGCAGGTCGCCACTGTGGGCATCTCGGAGGAAGAGGCGCGACTGCGCGGCGTCGAGACAGATAGCAGGACGCTCTCGCTCGAACATGTGCCACGTGCGCTGGT
Organism: Gemmatimonadaceae bacterium; assembly: GCA_017991005.1. Lineage (GTDB taxonomy): Bacteria > Gemmatimonadota > Gemmatimonadetes > Gemmatimonadales > Gemmatimonadaceae > Gemmatimonas. The sequence goes on from JAGNMU010000103.1 coordinate 9,473, forward strand.
CAACTTCGAAACACGTGGAGCAATCAAGCTCGTGGCGGAGGCCGGTACCGGTCGGCTGCTCGGAGTGCAGGCGATCTCGTCGGAAGCGGGGGAGATCATTCAGACAGCCGCGCTCGCTATCCGTGCCCGCATGACTGTGAACGACCTCGCCGACCAGCTCTTTCCGTACCTCACAATGGTCGAGGGGCTCAAGCTGACGGCACAGACGTTCACCAAGGACGTCTCTCAACTGTCCTGCTGCGCGGGCTAGCGTAGGCGCACGAGACGTATCGCGCGGTGCGCGGCCTGCCCGAGATCTGGTGGCTCGCTTTCAGGATCGGTGCCGGTCATTTGTCTGGCTAACGTGAGGCTTCAGTTGCAGCGACTCCAGACAGATGCGGTTTGCGCCCGCAGGGTGCAAGTCGCCCACCGAAACGTCGCTGTCAACTGCAAGCGCAGGTTAGCTCGCCGCGCGCACTGACCTTGCAGCAGAGTGGCGATACGCATCGACGATTGACCAGACAGCGACCAACGTGAACTCAACCGCAATCGGGATAGCCAGTCGCCCCGTCCCGATCGCATATAGAAACCCGATGGCGCTTACCCCAGTCCAGGATGCGAAGAGAGTGCCAAGCCGGAATCGGCCTTGGGCGAGCTGGCCCAGTCCCGGCCAGAGCAGGGAGAACAACGCGCCGTACAAGTCGCCTTGCTTCGACATCTTACTCCTCCCAAAGAACAGGTTGAGGCCAAGCCTGCTGGCGTCGAGCTAACGCCAAGGCTCAGCAGCGGCGGCCGCGCTGACACCCAAGGCACCTCGGGAAGTCGGAATGCGGCCGCCGTCTGCTGCAGCCTCCTGTTCGGCCTCGATCGCTCGCCCGGACAGTCGACTCGCGAAACACTTGTGGGGCTTCACGGTCGCTTGTATGCAATTCCTTCCGGCCCGCCGCGTACCGGAACGGTCTTGACCACTTCGTCCCGTTCGGCATCGATGACCGACACGGTGCTCGTCCCCGTGTTAGTCACCAGGAGAAGCCTACCGCCTGCCGCGAAACTGATGCCGTGACTGCCGGCGCCATCGCCCAAGGCAATCCTCATCACGACCTTGTTTTCACTCAGGTCGATCTTCTCCACGGTGCCGCTGCCATCTGCGGTGACGTATGCGTACTTCTGATTGGGTACGACGGTTACCTGTACGGGGCCGGCTTCCGTCGGAACGCGAGCCACGACCTTCCGCGTTTTAGTGTCGATCACCGCGACGTGATTGGCCACGTGACAGGCGACATACAACCGCTTGCCGTCGCGGGTCGCGTTGGCGCCGAGCGGGCCGGCGCCAACGGAGATGGTCTCCACTACCGTATGGCCCGGCCGCGCGATGACGGTAACGTTGCCATCCATGTAGTTGCTCACAAACAACTGATCCGCCACGGCGATGGCGAAGTGAGGCATGCCTCCCACCCGAATATGGGTCAGCACGCGCAACTCCGCGGCGTCGATGACCGCCACGTTGGCGTCCAGCTCGTTGGTGACGTAGGCGTACTTCCCGTCGGCAGTCAGGAACGTGTGCCGCGGCCCTCCGCCGGTCCGGAAGGTCTTGATGACCTTGTCGGTCTCGGTATCGACGACCGAGACAGTCCCCTCGTTGTAGTTGGTTACCCACGCCTGCTTCTGGTCGGGGCTCATAAAGACGTTGTGGTTTTTCGCTCCGACTTTGATCTCGGCCGTGGCCTTCCCGCTATCTAGGTCGACCACGCTGATCCACTGGCCGAACCAGGAGGTCACGTAGACCTTCCCTCCGATCCCTTCGGGGACCTGCTTCTCCTGAACCTGACTCAGGGCGGGCCGAGCGGCGAACAGTAAGCCGGAGGCTGCCAATGCGGTGATGCCAACAAATCTCTGGTGCTTCATGATCTCTCCCTTTGGAAGCCAACCGACTTCGAGGCCGAACGAGCAGTAGGCCGACCAATCCAAGCCACTCAGTCGCCCTAGCTGCATTCCCTAACAACATGTGGTGCGCCGAGGCAAAGCCGCAAGCGCACAGAGTGAGCACCCCGTCAGTTCGTCCCAGCCAT
>JAGNMU010000002.1 GCA_017991005.1 Gemmatimonadaceae bacterium
CCATACAATCATTCATGCGCCATCGGTCGGTATTGTCCGTGAAGAACGGAATTCGTGGCGTGTCCAGATTGGCCGCCGCCGGAATCGCACTCGTGGCGCTCGCGGCCTGTGGCGGCTCGTCTGGTGATGCCGCAAAGGGCGATTCCGCCGCGGCCGGGTCGGCGCCGCTGCGTGTGGCACTCCTGACGCCGGGTCCCATTTCCGACCAGGCCTGGAACAGCAGTGCCTACGCCGGACTGCTCGCACTGCGCGATTCGATGGGCGCCGAGATCTCCAATATCCAAACCAAGACGCCGGCGGAGTTCGAAGAGAACTTCCGTCAGTACGGCGCGCAGGGATACGCGCTGGTGTTTGGACACGGCTTTGAATTTCAGGACGCGGCGGTGCGTGTCGCGCCGTCGTATCCAAAAACCGTGTACATCGTGACATCGGGCCGAGTGACGGCACCGAATGTCGCCGGCATCAGCTTTGCGTTTGAAGAAGCGTCGTATCAAGCCGGCATGGTGGCAGGCGCCACAACCAAAACGAATACGATCGGTCTGATCGGCGGCACCGAGTTGCCGCCCGTGAAAGCCAGCTTCATCGCCTTCGAGCGCGGCGCAAAATCCGTGAATCCCAAAGTCACCGTGCTGACATCGTACGTCGGCAACTGGGATGATGTGAGCGCCGGCAAAGAACAGGCGCTGGCACAGATCGCACGTGGCGCGGACATCATTTTCCAGAATGCCGACGCCGCCGGACTTGGCATCTTTCAAGCAGCCAAGGACAAGAAGATCTACACCTTCGGCGCCAACGCGAATCAGAACAACGTCGCACCCGACGTGATTCTTGGCAGTGTTGTCATCGATCTCACCAAGGCATTCCTCATGATCGGCCGCGAAGTAAAGAACGGCACGTTCAAAGGTCGCGTGATCAACCTCGGCATGAAAGACGACGTCGTTCGACTGGAGATGAATCCAGCGCTCGCGTCGGTGCTCCCGGCAGGGATCATGGCCAAGTCGGATTCCGTTGGCGCGATGCTCAAAGCCGGCACCTTTCGTGCGCTCGACGACATCCTCGCGGGTGCCGACACCGCCAAGCCGATCAAGCCGTGAGTGTGCTCCCCGTTTCCCTGCGTGACGTCGTCGCCGCACTCGATCTCGAATTGCGCACCGCCGACACGCCCGATTATCCCGGAGCGGTGAATGGCCTGCAGATCGCGAATGACGGGCACGTCTCGCGCGTCGCGGTTGCCGTTGATGCCTCACTCGCGGCGGTCAGCGAAGCGTCAGTGCTCGGCGCGAATCTGCTGATTGTCCATCACGGGTTGTTCTGGGGCGGCGTGCAGCCGTTGGTAGGCACGATGTACCAGAAGCAGCGCACGCTGCTCACCAACAACATCGCCGTCTACAGCACTCATCTGCCGCTCGACGCACATCCGCACCTCGGCAACAACGTCCGGTTGGCCGAAGCGCTTGGGCTCAATCCGCAGCGCGGATTTGGACGCTTCAAAGGCATCGATATCGCCGTCTCCGGCGACTGCGATGAGGCGGCCGGCACGCTGGTGGAACGCGCGCGTGGGTTTTCGGCGCGATACGGTGGCACCGTTCGCACCTCACTGCCGGTGGACGGGCGCCGCACGCGCCATTGGGCCATTGTGTCGGGCGGCGGTGCGTCGTCGGAGACGCTGCGTGAAGCCCGCGAACGTGGAATCGATACGCTGATTGTCGGTGAAGGCCCGCATCATACGACCGTCGAGGCCGTAGAAGACGATCTGCTGATCATCTACGCCGGTCACTACGCCACGGAAACGTTGGGCGTGCAGGCACTGGGTGCATGGTTGGAAACACGGTTCGGGTTGCCGTGGAGTTTCCTGCACCTGCCGACCGGATCCTGAAGCGTCGGCGGACGTGAGCGAACGCGACCCCGACGCGGGCAAGGCGAACCTCCGCCGCGCACGCGAACAGCCTGACGCTGCGGGGTCCGACGCTGCGGAGACCGATTCATCGGGGTCCGACGCTTCGTCCAAGATCCCGTTCGACTCACCGACGAACGTACCGATGCTGTCGCTCGCGGGGATCACCCGTCGTTTTGGTTCGGTGGTGGCGCTCGATGACGCGCACTTCACGGTGCGGCCGGGAACCGTGCATGCACTGCTCGGGGAAAACGGGGCCGGAAAAACAACGCTGATGCGCGTGGCGTTTGGATTGCTCACGCCCGACCGCGGCACCATTCGCGTGCGTGGCACCGACACCGCCGTTGCGTCACCAGCGACCGCGCTCTCATTGGGCATCGGCATGGTGCACCAGCATTTCACGTTGGTGCCGGCCATGACGGTCGCCGAGAATGTGGCGCTGGGAGGACATGGGCGTTTTGATCCGCAGGCGGCGGCAACGCGTGTGCGTGAGGTGGCCGAGGACGCCGGGTTGTCGCTGGATCCCTATGCGCGCGTGGAGTCGTTGCCCGTGGGCGCACAGCAGCGCTGCGAGATTGTGAAGGCACTCGCGCGCGATGTGCAGCTACTGATTCTTGATGAACCGACAGCAGTGTTGGCGCCGCAGGAAGCATCGGAGCTGTTGCAATGGATGCGGCGTTATGCCGATCGCGGTCACGCGGTCGTGCTGATCACGCACAAACTGCGTGATGCACTGGCGGTAGCCGATGATGTCACTGTGCTTCGGCGCGGACGCACCGTTCTCACTGCTGCCGCACGCGACACCACGCAGGATCAGCTTCGGGCCGCCATGCTGGGTGACGTGACGCGCCGCGCGGGCGCCGAAAAGGACGATGGGAAGAACGACGGGAAGGACCAAGGGAAGGAGGATGCAGAGCGCGCTGCACCGACGCGGACGGCGGACTCCGCGACGGCCGTAGCGGCAACAGCGAAATCGCCTGCGGCGAAATCGCCTGCGGCCGCCACCGTACTCTCGGCCCGCCACGTTACGTACCGTGATACCCGAGGCACCACGCGTTTACGCGACGTTTCACTGGATGTTCGCGCCGGCGAGATTGTGGGGATCGCGGCGGTGGAGGGCGCCGGGCATCACGAACTGCTGCGCATTCTGGCGGGCCGACTCGAGCCGACAGGCGGGTCGGTGACTCGTCCGGTGCGCATTGGTTTTGTGCCCGAAGACCGGCACCGCGATGCGCTGATGCTGGACGCACCGCTCGATGAAAACATCGCGCTGCGTGATGCCGGGCTGCGCCGCGGACGTATGCCGTGGGCCGCGATTCGCGCGCAGACAACCGCGCTCTTGCACGCCCGCGATGTGCGCGCCGCCGGTGCGCAGGTGTTGACGCGCACACTCTCCGGTGGGAACCAGCAGAAACTGGTGTTGGGTCGAGAGCTGGCCGATGATCCGCAGGCCGTGGTGGTGGAGAATCCGTCACGCGGTCTCGACTTCAATGCCACCGCTGCAGTGCAAGAGGCGCTGCGCGATGCACGCGCCGCTGGTGCGGCCGTGCTGCTCTACTCGAGCGATCTCGACGAAGTGCTGATGTTGAGCGACCGCGTCTTTGCGCTGTTTGACGGACGGCTGGTCGAGACGGTGCATGATCGGGACGCCGTGGGTCGTGCCATGCTGGGCACAGTGCCCGCCGGAGCGCACGCATGACGCGAACACTGACCGACGGCGCACTCCGTGTGGTGTTGTTTGCCGTCGTGGCGCTGGTGGTGTTGTCGGGGGTGTTGCTGCTGACGGGACACGCACCCGGGCCGGCACTCGCAGCGCTGGCGCGTGGCTCGGTGGGCTCGGGCTTTGCACTCTCCTCGACGGTGGTGCGCGCCGTGCCGCTCGCGCTCGCGGGCTTGGCCGTGGCACTGGCGTTTCGCGCGGGGCTGCTCAACATCGGCGCTGAGGGGCAACTGCTGCTGGGCGCGGGCGTGGCCACGGCCGTGGGCGTGGCACTGGGCAGCGCGCCGGCAGTGCTTGCCTTGCCGGTCATGCTGCTGGCCGGCGCGCTGGCGGGTGCCGCGTGGGCGTGGATCGCCGCCGAATTGCGACGGCGATTTGGGGTGCTGGAAGTGATCAGCACGATCATGCTCAACTTCATCGCGATTTCGATGGTCGGATGGGTTGTGCGTGGACCGCTGCAGGAACCCACGCGCATCTACCCGCAGTCGTCTACCCTGCCCTTGTCGCAACAGCTGCCGATGATCATTCCCGGCACACGCGTGCACCTGGGTGTGTTGTTGGTACTCGTCCTGTCGGCCGGACTGTGGTGGTGGCTGCGATCGACCGCCAGCGGCTTTCGTTTGCGAGCCGTGGGCAGCAACCCGTTGGCCGCGGCGAGCGCTGGTGGCATTTCCGTCTCGCGCACCACACTTGGTGCGTTCCTGCTGAGTGGTGCATTGGCCGGGCTCGCGGGCAGTGTCGAACTCACCGGCGTCACCTACGCGCTCTACGAAAACTTTTCGCCGGGTTATGGCTACACGGCGATTGCGGTGGCGCTCCTGGCTCGGCTCAATCCGCTGGCCGTCCTGCTGACGGCCCTGATGTTTGGTGCACTCGAGGCGGGTGCGAGCGCCATGCAGCGAGATGCGGCGGTGCCAAGCGTGGTGGTGTCGGTGGTAGAAGCGGCGCTCATTCTGATGGTCGTCGCGGCTGATCGGTGGCAATCGACGCGCACCACGAATGTGGTCGTGACCACCGATGACGCCGACGGTGCAACCGTCGCAGCGGGCGCGGGGCGCGCGTGATGATGGCCGGCAGCGGGATCGAGGTCGTCGGCGGGTTTCTCGAGGCCACCGTGCGCTTTGCGACGCCACTCGCGTTTGCGGCACTCGGTGAATGTGTGAGTGAACGTGCCGGGGTGATCAACATCGGACTTGAAGGCGCAATTCTCGCGGGCGCGCTGGGTGGCACGGTCGTAGCCGGTCTTGCCGGCCCGGAGATGGGATTTGTTGCCGGCGCCGCTGCGGGTGTGCTCATCGCACTGATCTTTGCCGTGTTCACGGTGTGGATGCGTGCCGATCAGATCATCACGGGCACGGCCATCACGATGCTGGCGATCGGTCTGACGGGAACGCTCTATCGCACGGTGTACGGCGCCGGTGGTGTGGCGCTGTCGACACCAACGATCGGCCCAGTACCCATTCCGCTGCTGTCGTCTATCCCATTGGTGGGCCGCGCACTGTTTGCACAGCCGGTGATCACCTACCTGCTGTATGTCGTCGCTCCACTCATCGCGTGGTGGATGGCGCGAACCCACAGTGGACTGGCGACGCGCGCGATGGGCGAGTCACCCGAGGCAGCGATCGCCGCAGGGATTCGTCCGCGTGTGGTGCAGACCGGCGCCGTGTTGTTTGCGGGGATGATGGCGGGCCTGGCCGGCGCGACGCTGGTGCTGGCGCAAGCGGGGACGTTCGCCGAGAACATGTCAGCCGGCCGCGGATTCATCGCGATTGCGATTGTCGTGCTGGGCCGCTGGCGTCCACTGGGTGTGGCGGCGGCCGCGTTGCTGTTCGGTGCGGCCAATGCCCTGCAGACACTCTTTCAGGCCATGGGGTGGGAGCAGGTGCCGTACCAACTGTTCCTGGCCGTGCCCTATGTGTTGACGCTCATCGTCCTGGCTGGCGCGAGCGGTCGCGCCGCGGCGCCGGCGGCACTGGGCCGGCGCGAATTGGCATCGCAGTAGGGTCGTTCAGCCCTCGGCGATTCCCCACGCCGCACGCAGCCACGTAAAGGCCTCGGCCGAAATCGCCGACGGCACATTGTGGGTTCCGTCAAACTCACGGTATGTCACGGCGTATCCGGCGTTCTGGAGCTTTGGCACAAAGACGCGGCTGGTTGAGGCAATCGGCAGCACGGTGTCGCGCGTGCCATGCGACACAAACACCGGCGGCTTTCCCCGATTCACGTTGGGAATCATGTAGCCCGGTGAAAAGGCCACGATCTGCTTGAAGAGATCACCGTTGGTGAGGCCCAGTGACAACGCGTACGCGGCGCCGTCGGAGAAACCGGCAATCGCAATCCGCGCGGGATCGATGTTGCAGCGCAGGTACGTGTCCGAAAGCGCCGTATCGAGATACCGGGCATCGCCTGCAAAGCTGCCGAATCGCCGATCCCACGTGACCGTTCGTGAGTCGGGCGAGAGCAACACCACCCGCGCCTCTTCGGCGAAGGTGAGAAATGGTTGCAGGCCGCCATACGCCGTGCCGCCCGCGCCGTGCAGCGTCACCAGCAGCGGCAGCGCTTCAGACGCGCGGTACGTACTCGGAACGAAGCGCAGGCCGTCGCGACCGCTGGTGATGCCGAGGTCGTTCACGCCGAGCTGAGCCGCAAACACCGGTGCCGTTGGGCGTGAGGAGAGATGTCCCTCACCCGCGGCCTCGCGGGGCGCCACAACCGGGTCGTCGCACGCCGAGGCACCGGCCAGCAATGCCACTGTGGCGGCCGACGTCTGGCAGAGCCATTGTCTACGTGAGATCGACACCCACTCCCCCGCGTCCTGTCATCCTCAACACGATCACCCATGCCTCGCTTTTCACTGGTTCACCCGTCCCGGCTCGTGGCGCTTGGTGCCGGCTTGTCGGCCATGGCGCTGTGCGCCCAGCCGCTTATCGCCCAGCAGACCGCCGACGCCGCCACCGTAGCCAAGGCCAAAGCAATTCACGCCAAGGTCTTCTCGGTCGATACCCACGTGGACATCATGCCCGTCAACTTCAACACGGACGGCCCGAACTACGCCACCAAACTGCCGCGCACGCAGGTGGACCTGGTGAAGATGGAAGAAGGGGGCCTGAGTGGCGCCTTTCTGATTGTATACGTGGGACAAACGCCCAACCTCGATGCCGCCGGTTTTGCCCGCGCCAACGCGCAGGCCATCGAAAAGTTTGACGCCATTCACCGCCTGACTGAAGTGATCGCGCCGAATCGCGCGGAACTGGCGCTGACCGCCGCCGACGCGCGCCGTATTCATGCCGCCGGCAAACGCGTGATCTTCATCGGTGTCGAGAACGGCTTTCCGATCGGCTCGGACATCACGAACGTCAAGAAGTTCTACGATCGCGGCGGACGGTACATGTCGCTGGCGCACAACAACCACAGCCAGCTGTCCGACTCCAACACCGGCGAACGTGACGGGGTGTGGCTGCATAACGGTTTGAGCCCGCTGGGTCGGCAGGTGATCGCCGAGATGAACAAACTCGGCATGATGATCGACATCTCGCATCCGTCCAAGCAGTCGATGATGCAGACGCTGGAGATAACCAAAGCGCCGATCATCGCGTCACACTCGGGCGTACGCGCGATCTGCAATCACAGCCGCAATCTCGACGACGAGCAGATGAAAGCGCTGGCCAAGAACGGCGGCGTGGCGCAGATCGTCGCGTTCAACAGCTACGTGAAATGCGACCCCAAGCGCGACATTCCGCGCGAACAGGCACGCGCCGCCGCGATGGAAGAGCTGCGCAAGGAATACGGCATTACCCCGGCTGCCGGTGGTGGACGCGGCGCACTGCAGACCGCGATTCAGGCGCTCCCTGAAGCCAAGCGCAACGAGTATCTGGCCAAGCAGGAAGACATCACCGCGCGCCGTTATCCGTCGGATCCGCCAGCCACGGTGGCGGACTTTGTTGATCACATCGACTACGCCGTGAAGCTGATGGGCATCGACCACGTCGGCATCAGCTCGGATTTTGACGGCGGTGGCGGAGTAGAAGGATTCCGCAGCGCGACAGAGGCGCCGAACGTGACGATTGAGCTGGTGAAGCGCGGGTACAGCGAACAACAGATTGCGAAAATTTGGGGCGGGAATTTGCTGCGGGTGATGGGAGAAGTGGAGAAGGCGGCGAAAAAGAACTGACCAGTTGTCAGTTTCGGAGTTGTCAGACAACCGCTAAGTCGTGGGTCGTCAGTACGAGTGGTCGGTGGTCAGTGGGTTCTCAGTCTGAGAACCACTGGCTACCGACCACTTTTACTGAGAACCCAGAACTCAGCCGTTGGCTGACCAACTGACAAACTGACAACTGGTCCGTTTGTTAGACAGCTTCCGACAGGCTCGTAAAATTAAAGTCCCGCACCCGCAGCGACGGCATCACCACATCCCCGCCCTGCTCCGTCCCCGCCAGCCTCTCCGGCTGACCGAGCGCTTCGATATTGTTGAGCATGAAGAGCGGTGATTCGTTGAAGCGGAAATTACGGAGTGACTTGGTGATCTTGCCGTTCTCCACCAGGAACGTGCCGTCGCGCGTGAGCCCGGTGTAGAGAATGGTGCGCGGATCGACTTCGCGCAGATACCAGAGGCGCGTGACGAGAATGCCGCGTGTGGTGCCCTTGATGAGATCATCTACCGTCTGCGTGCCGCCGGCCATCTTGAACGTGCTTGGCCCGCCTGTGGCGACTTTGCCTTGTTTCTTGGCCCAGAATCGCGAGTAGATGAGCTGCTTGAGCACACCCTTTTCGATCCACACCTGACGGCCGATCGGCATGCCTTCAAAATCCCACGGGCGGCCAACGAGTTGCGAGTCGGATGGATCGGAGTAGATGGTGACGCGTTCGTCGCAGATCTTCTCGCCGACTTTGTTGCCGCCGCCAGCTTTGACAAACGGGCTGCGTCCTTCGTCGGCGCTGCGAGCGTCGGCGTAGTTGGAGATGAGCTGCACCAGATCGCCCACGGCCTGCGGTTCGAGAATGACCGTGTACCGGCCCGGCTCGAGCGCGACGGGGTTCTGCGAGGCTTTGGCTTTCTCCACCGCGCGTGTCGCGACACGACGGGCGTCGAGCTGCGCCCAGTCGGGATGATCGGCGGCGGCCCACCCTGATCCGGTGCCGTCGGTGGTGCGGGCGGTGAGTGTGTAGTTCACGTTCGTCGCGCGATGATACGCGAACATGCCCGTGCTGTTGCCGATGGCCAGTGCGCCGGCGCCGCTCACGAGATAGCCGGCAGCTTTTACATCGCCGGCTTTGCGCGCCATTTCGAGCGCGATGAGTGCGGCCTTGGCGCGATCGTCGGCCGACAGGTTGGCAGTGCTCTCGAAGAACGCGTTGACCGGTGCGTACGTCTGCTTGCCGAGTTGGGGCATCGCTTCCGGATCGTCCGGCGCGAGTTTCGCGATGCGTTCACTCTGTTCGACGGCGCGTTTGATCGCTTCGTCGGACAAGTCGTTGGTGGTGACCACCGCGTGTTTGGGGCCGAACGCACTCTGCACGCCCAACTGCGCGTCGGTAGTGGAGCCCGCGGTGGACACCTGATTGTCGGCGAAGCGGATGTTGCCCTGCGTGTACGTGTTGATCTGCACGTCGACGGCGTCGGCCTTGGACCACTTTACGGCCTTTTCGACAATCGCCATCGCTTCTTCACGGGTGAGAATGGCATTCGTGGACATCAGCCCTTCCTCCCCGTGTTGATGACGTTGACGTTGCGGAAGCGCGCGGGTGGTGAACCGTGACTGACGGCGTTGACCTGTGGTGGCTGTCCTTTGCCGTCGAAGAAGCTGCCGCCCATGGTGTAGCTCGATTTGCCGCCGATCATGTCGAGTGAATTCCAGAAGTCGGGCGTGCGAATCTGATAGGCCACGTCTTTCAGCGTGCCGACAATCTTGCCGCCTTTGATTTCGTGGAACGTCTGTCCGCCGAACTGCGCGTTGTAGCGCTGCTGATCGATGGAGAAGCTGCCGTCGCCCGAAATGAGAATGCCGCGGTCAGTGGCACTCACGAGATCGTTGATGGAGAGATCGCGTTCGCCCGGCAGCAGCGACACGTTGGGCATGCGCTGGAACTGCACATTGTCCCACCCCTGTGCATACGCGCAGCCGTGTGAACGCACCGGCTTGCCATTCTTTTCGTACCACGACCGCAGCCACGGTGCCTGTTCGCGTGTGGTCTGGTAGTCGTTGAACATGCCTTCCTTCACGATGAGGAATTCGTCGGGCTTCACACCATCGTCATCCCAGCCGATGGTGGAGAGACCGCCCACCTGCGAGCGGTCGCCCTGAATGTTCATGATGGACGGCCCGTACTTGAGCTGCCCCAGCATCTTCTCGGGCGGCGCAATGAAGCTTGTGCCAGCGTAGTTGGCCTCGTAGCCCATTGCGCGATCGAGCTCGGTGGGGTGCCCGATGCTTTCGTGAATGGTGAGCCACAGGTTGGCTGGGTCGAGTACCAGATCGTAGCGACCCACGTCAACCGGCTTGGCGGTGAGTTTGGCCACCGCTTCTTCGCCCCACTTGGGCGCGTTGCCCACCAGATCACTACTCAGGATGTATTCCCAGCCGCGCGCCGCCGGTGCAACCACGTTGGTGCGATTCTGGAAGTCCGTGCGATCGGCCGACACGGCGGTGATCTGCATGGTGGGCCATGAGCGCACCACGTCCTGCTTGGTGTTCGTGCCGTCGGTGTTGGCGTAGTTGCGTTCGTCCTTCACAAAGAAGAAACCGCTGAACACGAACTGTACGCCCTTGGCTTTCATCGCGGCGGCATTGGCCTTGAGCAGGAGATCGGCCTTCTGCTCTACCGAGATGTCAAACGGGTCGGTGGTGAAGGCGCTCTTCCACACGCCATCACTGATCACCGGCGACGGCAGCCATTCCACGGCGCGATCACGCGCCACCTTGGATGCCTTCGCAATCGCCACCGCTTCGCGTGCGGCTGTGGCCACGCCGTCGGTGGTGAGAATGCGCGTGGCGGCAAAACCCCACGTGCCGTTGACCAGCGCGCGCACACCGAGTCCGATGGTGTCGGTATCGACCACCTGCTGGATCTGCTGTTCGCGGGTGAACACAAAGTTCTGCCGTTGGCGGCTCACACGCACATCGGCGTACGACGCGCCGGCGGTTTTGGCCGCGGTGAGCGCGGCGGCCATCAGCTCCTTCACATCGGCGGCGTTGTAAAACACGTCGAGCGCATGCGACGACGGCGCCGGTGCGGCCGAAAGGAGATTGGGAATGCCGGCCAGTGCACTGCCGGCGAAGAGAGAAGCACCGAGTGCGGCGCCCCCCTGCTTCATGAAATCACGACGGGTCGTCATGGGCTCCGAGTGAAGGCGGGACAAGGCAGAATTGACAGCGGACTGCGAGTGCAACTGCGTACGCTGCCGCGCGGCGAGGCGTTTCGAAAGGTGGTCGTGACGGGAGGCGTCGGGACGGGACGGAGTGGGGAAAGTTCGGGTGACGCGGAGTGTCTTGCGAATTCGCGGGGGGGGGGCACTATTGCGGCGAGCGCCACGCAATAGCGTTTGGTGTGAGTGAGTGGAAGTCCAGTGACACAGTACATTCTGACTTGGAGGGCTCCGCATGGCAGAGTTCGACGAATCGGATTCCGCATCGCGTGTGAGTGAGGATTGGGACGTCATCTGTTACGCAGCAGCGCCGCTCTGTGCCTTGTGGGAACGCGACCGGAATCCGCGCTTTGGCATTTCCCGCGCGGCACGGGAATTGGGGATGTCGGAAACGGCACTGCGTGAGTGGCTGAATCGCGAGCGGCTGCCGCCGTATGACCTTCTGCACGAGTGGTACCTAGTAGTAAGGCTGCTCGAGGATGCGCAGGCGCGTTCGGTAAGCCGATGCTCGTGGGAGCAGGGTCGCGAGCCAGCGACGTACTATCGATTTCTGAAACGCGCGACGCGAAAGACACTAACGGCTCTGCTCGCTGACGGGGTGGAAGCCGCACGGGCGCGGGCTGTTGAGATTTGGCGGACAGTTTCGGGGAGGCAAGCTTGACTGCCTGACTGAATTCCGTCATAGGCAGGTTACGCTGGAGGCCTCATAGTTCGAGAATTCTCGCAACTGGGCGCTCGCTTCTGAGGGTCTCGGTAAGGCAACGACCCGTGACTTCCGTGCCCTGTGATTGATGATTGACGGCTCCGCAAGAATCGACCCCATCCCGTAACGTCTCGAGGTACCGATGAAAAGAGCTGGCTTCTCCACGCGCTCCCGCTTCCTGCTGCTAGTTGCGTTCGCGGCTACATCACTCGTCCTGCAACCCTCAGCGGCGGCGGCACGCGACAGTCAAGAGTGCAATACTTTCTGTTGGCACGACTGCACGACAGTGAGCGGGTCGTGGTGTGTTGCCCCGTGCGGTCTCGGGGGACTGCAGTGCATGCCGTACTCCGGCGTATGCGCTTCGGTCGGCTTGGCTACAGTGCACTGTTGGGCGGATCAGACTTGAAGTGAGAGACCCCCTGCCGTTTTGCGTCGAGTGCGCAAGTACTCCTCGAAGCATATCGTAACAGTCGCGGTTCTTCGACGCAGGTTGATGCAGGCTCGATCGCGCAAACCTTGTTCTGGGAGTTCAATTGGCAAGCAAATCCGAGTTGTTCGCGAACGTTGGCATCGGGATCTGTGCTGTGGCAATAGCAGGATCCTTTGTGTTTCGGCTACTAGCTCCGGCAAGTCAAACGGTTGGCCTGAATCCTCTTTCTCCACCCGTGTTTGTCGAAGACTGGACGCGGCTGCACGAAGTTGGACGCACGGAGGGACCCGACAGTGCAGTGCTGCAAATCGTCGAGTTTACCGACTTTGAGTGCCCAGCGTGCGCTCGGTATGAACGCACTTTGAAGGGCTTTCTCGGGCGGCACGAACACGAGGTCCGTCGAACGGTAATTCACTGGCCGCTCGATATTCACCCGTACGCCCCTCGGGCGGCGCTAACGGCGGAGTGCGCTGCTGCGCAAGGGCGCTTCTTCGAGGTGAGTTCGCAACTCTATTCCAAGCAGCTTGACTTCAGCACCAATCCCTGGATGTCCGCTGGTGTAGAGGGTCACGTCGCAGACACATCCGCTTTTCGTACCTGTCTTGCGGACTCGTCTGCGGTGGAGTTGATCGAGCAAGGCAAGCGCGCGGCGAGCGCCTTGCAACTTACAGGCACTCCAAGCGTCCTGCTCAACGGCTACCTGTACGTCGGCGCGCCACCGGACTCCTTGCTTGAGGCCGCCTTGGCGCGCGCCAAGATCGGTGATTTACCACCGCGCGCATCCAAGTGGGGAAAGCGCAGGAGCGCAAAGTGGTGACGCGGCACACCAAGAGTTTGTACAGACATTAGAGCGGCTCAACAACTCTGCGGGAAACTCAACACTCAAACCGATCGGAGCCTCCGTATGACGCGCGGCCTCACTACTCGTGCTCGCTTTGGCATGCTGCTTCTGCTCGCCGCGGCCAGCGTTCTTCTAAAGCCCACCGATGCGTCTGCACTAGACGGCGGAGGATGCAATACCTTCTGTTGGCACAACTGTGCGATCGAGGGAGCTTGGTGCATCGCTCCATGTGGGAACGGAGGCTTCACCTGCAATGCGGGCGGCATCTGTCAAGACGTTGGATTAAAGACCATCGATTGCTACGGCGGAGCGACATAATTTGTTCAGAGTCGAGCTGCGTGCCCTCTTGCAGGTGACCGCCGTCCTTAGCGCGGTCGCCTGCAATTCAGCAGTGGATGACGCCGATCGCGCGAGTCGTGCGCGTGCTGTTGCGACCACGCTGCTTGTTGCTGCGAACGACGCCGCGGATGTTCTGAGTGTCCCGCCGACGCGATCATCGAATGGCATCTGGGTAGTAGCGATGGAGACGTCGCGTGGGTTCGCAATTCGCCTGGTGACCCCGCCAGAGATGTCCGAACCCGAAGCGTTGCAAATTCGACGCGGCGATGGCCCCGGTGAGGCGAGAGAGCTGAGAGGCATGTCGTTTGGTCCTGGCGACACCCTGTGGCTGCTGGATGGTGCACTTCGTCTCCACGCGCTGTCCCCTCCCCCGGACATGCACTATGTGCGCACGTCCGTCTTGCCTCACCCTACGAGCGCGGTGCTGACCGAGCGAGGAGCACTTTCCGCGCCACTGCGCTTCAATGATTCCTTGGTACCGCCGGAACTGGTACGCTACAGTGGCGAAGCAGTCCGATTTGGCGTCGCACAGAAGTTTGATCTCTCCTCTCGCTTCGGTGCAGTTGCGATTAGTTCGTTCGGAGGACTCTGGCTCGGCGATGCCCACTCGTATCAGGTTGCGCTTCTGGATTCCTCTGGCGCGGTAAAAAAGACAATCGGAAGGTTGACGCCGTGGTTTCCGAAACACGACGGGCCCAAGACATTTCCTTGGCTCGAGCGACCGCTCCCGCAGCTTCGTGGAATCTCTGAGGTCCAATCGGGCCTACTAGCCGTACTGATCGCTCGCGCCGCTCCGAACTGGGCGCCGCAGCAGCTCGCGCGCAGTCCGGCGGTCGCGGGGAGTCCGGTCACGCCAAGCCAGCTTTCTGCTCTCGACCATTCGCGCCTTTTCGAGTACGTGGTCGAGGTGTTCGATATCTCCACCGGCAAGCTTGTTCGCTCTCGGGTGGTCGAAGGAAAACCCCTGGGCTTTACCAATACAGGCGAATTGGCATGCCTGATCGAGCGTGAGGGACGAGGTTCGGATTTGGTGCTTTACTCGCCCTGAGACTCACGTGATGTGAACGATCACGAGCACGCGGCGGCGGCGGCGTTCGCGAGGGAGATTCTGGTGCAGTTGAAGCGACGAGCGCAGTGGAACGTTTGTGCGCGACTGACCAGTTGTCAGTTTTTCAGTTGGTCGGACAACGGCTGAGTTCTGGGTTCTCAGTAGAAGTGGTCGGTAGCCAGTGGTTCTCAGACTGAGAACCTACTGACCACCGACCACTCGGACTGACGACCCAAGACTTAGCGGTTGTCTGATAACTGAAAAACTGACAACTGGTCCCCTATTTAAACCTCATCCCGTTCGGCGCCACCGCCCCCTTCGTCGGCACAAACGACGGCTTCCCCGGCACCTTCGGCGGCGTGCGGTTCGACCCCCGCTCCTGCGTCCGCTCGTGCGCTCGTACATCCCCGCGCGTGCCGCCAGCGTCAGCGCGTGCAGCGGGCGCCCCCGGCGTGCCTGCATCCTTCCGCATGCTGAGTGCAATGCGTCCGCGCGCCAGATCAATGCTCTGCACCGTGACCTTCACCTTCTGTCCCACCTGCACCACATCGTTCGGATCCTTCACATAGCGATCGGCCAGTTGGCTGACATGCACGAGTCCGTCCTGGTGCACGCCGATGTCTACAAAGCAGCCGAACGCGACGATGTTGGTGACCACACCTTCCAGCACCATGCCCGGCAACAGATCCGCCGGCTTGGTGAGATCCTCGCGAAATGCCGGCGGCTCAAACGCCGCACGCGGATCGCGGCCCGGCTTTTTCAGCTCGGCCACAATATCACGCAGCGTGGGCATGCCGACATCGGCGCTCACGTACTTCGACAAGTCGATGGAATCGACCAGTGTGTCGTTGCCAACCAGTGACCGCACATCGGCGCCCAGATCTTTCGCCATACGTTCCACCAGCGCGTAACGCTCCGGGTGAACGGCGCTGCTGTCGAGCGGATGTGACCCACCGCGCACGCGCAAGAATCCGGCGGCCTGCTCAAAGGCCTTGGCACCCAGTCGCGGCACGGCTTTGAGGTCGGCGCGTGACGCAATGCCGCCTTTGCTGTCGCGCAGCGTCACGATGCTTTGTGCGAGCCCCGGTCCGATACCAGCCACATACGCCAGCAGTGCGGCCGATGCGGTGTTCACTTCCACACCTACACGGTTCACGCAGCTTTCCACGATATCGTCGAGTCGCTGCTTGAGACGCGACTGATTCACGTCGTGCTGGTACTGACCCACGCCGATCGACTTGGGGTCGATCTTGACCAGCTCGGCCAGCGGATCCTGCAACCGACGCGCAATCGACACAGCGCCACGGAGCGACACGTCGAGCTCCGGGAACTCGGCACGCGCCAGGTCGGACGCCGAGTACACCGACGCGCCCGCTTCATTCACTACCACCACCTGCGGGCGTTCACCATTCGCCGGCGCGTCGAGTTCGCGCAGCGCCGCCTTGGTGAGCGTTTCCGTTTCGCGACTGGCGGTGCCGTTGCCGATGGCGATCAGTTCGGGAGTGAACCGCGTGATAAGCGCGCGAATGGCGCCGGCAAAGCGGTCTTCCTGATGCAGGTAGAGCGTGTCGGTATGCACCAGTGCGCCAGTGGCGCTGACCACGGCGACCTTCACACCCGTGCGGAAGCCGGGATCGAGCCCCACCACGCGCTTTTCGCCGGCGGGTGACGACAGCAGCAACTGTTCGAGATTGCGGCCGAAGATGGTGATGGCTTCGTCGTCGGCGCGCGTTTTGAGTTCCACGCGGAGCTCAACTTCAATGGCCGGCGCCAGGAGCCGCTTGTAGGCATCGGTTGCCACCAGCGTGAGCTGCGCGGAGGCGCGGCGTGCGCCAATCACTTCACGTGCCAGCCGCGCGTTGATCTCCTCGAGCGGCGCTTCCACGCGCCACAGCAGCTCGCCTTCCGTCTCGCCGCGGCGAATGGCCAGCATGCGATGGCTGGGGATCGTGCCGAGCGGCTCGGAATAGTCGAAGTAGTCCTTGAACTTGGAATCGTCGCTCTTTTTGTCGGCGATGACCGTGCTCTTCACCACACCCTTGGCGCGTGTGACTTCGCGCACCCATCCGCGCACCACAGCGTCTTCGGCGATCTGCTCGGAGAGAATGTCCCGCGCGCCCTGCAGCGCAGCGTCCGCGCTTGGCACTTCCGACGGCTTGCCGTCTACTTCAGGCAGCACATACTCCGCTGCCTTGGTTTGCAACGCGACATCATCAAGCCCGCCTTCCCACAGTGCATCGGCCAGGGGGCCAAGTCCGCGTTCACGCGCGATCATGGCACGCGTCCGGCGCTTGGGCTTGAACGGCAGGTACAGATCTTCCAGCGCCTGCTTGGTGTCGGCGGCGAGAATGGTGGCTTTGAGCGCGTCGTCGAGCTTGCCCTGTTCGTCGATGCTTTTCAGAATCGCGGCGCGGCGTTCTTCCATCTCGCGCAGGTATTCTCCGCGATCACGCACGTCGCGCAACTGCACCTCGTCGAGCCCGCCAGTGGCTTCCTTTCGGTAGCGGGCAATAAATGGCAGCGTGGCGCCCTCGGCGAACAGCGCGAGGGTGCTGATCACCTGCTGCGGATTGAGCGACAGTTCGGTTGCGACGCGCGCAACCAGTGCGGGAGCGAGTGGTTCAGTCATAGAGGCGCAACGTATGCGGCCGCACTCACGAATTCCACGGCTTGTTTTTCACGCGGTGCGCCTCCCGCACGCGCTATCGCCGCAAGAGTCCCCACGCGAATTGTCGGGTGCCGACGGCCGCGGCCGCGGTGATCCACACGAGTGCGGCGGGTTCGATGACGCGCGCACGTACGAGTGGGCCGAGTGTGACCGGCAGAAAGCCGATGTCACTCGCCAGCGTGGCTACGATGTCGCACGCCGCCGCGTCGTCGCCGGCCGTGAACAACACCGCGCGGTCGGCGCCGAATTGCGCGTTCGCCATGACCTCCACGCCAATCGAATTGAACGCCTTTACCACGCGCGCGTTCACGGCCCAGCGGGCCACCTGCTCAGCACCCGAATCGGTGGTGCCGTGCGTGAGCACCATCCCGGGCCCGATCGGGTTGGTGGCGTCGATCAGCACCTTACCGCCAAAGTTGCCGGCGGCGCGCACGGCGTCCTGCGCGGCGGCCCACGTCGTGGCGAGAATGGCCACATCGGCGGAGGCGACCGCGCCGGCAATCGTGTCCAGTGTCACGCCGTCACGCGCGATGCCCGCGTGTTTGCTGTCGTCGGGCGAGCGCACCCCGTGAATGACGGCATGTCCCGCGTCGGCGAAACGCCGTCCGAGTGTGGCGCCGACGTTGCCGGCGCCGATGATGGCGATGCGCATGGTGTGTGCTCCGTGCGTACACGGCGCGGCGCCCTCATGGCGCCGCGCGCGTGGCCGCGTATCAGTTGTTGCCCGTGATCTTCTTTGGCGCGCTGTCCTTGAGCATCTTCATCGCCTCCTCAATCGCTGTCTTGAGTTCGCGGTCGAACTTCTTCACTTCGTCCATCGGCGAGTTCTTGACCCACACATCAGGCGGCACACCCAGATTCTCCAGGTTGACGCCGTAGTTGTTGGGTTTGGTGGGATCGTACGTGATCACGAGCGATCCCGGTGTACGAATGGTGCCGCCGTTGATCAGGTTGTAACTGCCGGTGGCAATCACAGCCGCCGCCGTGGGATTGCCAACGATGCGACCCAGGCCGAGCTGACGGAACGCCATCGGCGTGACTTCGCTGTCGGAGCCCGAGCGTGCGTTCACCATCATCACCTTGGGGCCCGCGATGGCCTGACGCGGACGGCGGCCCCACGTGCGGCTGCCGGTGCGTGCATTCCAGAACTGGTACGGCTGCCGTTCGAGAATATCGATGATCTCCTGATCGATATTGCCGCCACCGTTGAAGCGGATATCAACGATGATGCCCTTCTTGTTCGAGAAACGATCGATCTCGTTCCGGAAGCGCGCCAGCGACGGCTGGTCCATCGAACGAATGTGCACGTAAGCGATATCACCCTTGGTGTCCTTCTCGACCACATCGCGGTTGGTGGCCACCC
Source organism: Gemmatimonadaceae bacterium (assembly GCA_017991005.1). GTDB lineage: Bacteria > Gemmatimonadota > Gemmatimonadetes > Gemmatimonadales > Gemmatimonadaceae > Gemmatimonas. The sequence continues at coordinate 18,370 of JAGNMU010000002.1, forward strand.
ACTCTTCATACTTGATGTCGGTGAGTGATGTGACGCTGGCAATGCGCACGGTGCGCGCGTTTTCGCCGCTGGCCGTCTTGGCCACCTTGACCGGGATGTATTCGTTGAGCGTGGTGCTCAGAATCTTCCAGTAGTTGTCGCCGGATTTCACATCCTGCCCGTCGATGGCCAGCACGTAGTCGCCTTCGCTCAAACCCAGCCACTCCTTGTCGGCTGGTCCTTCGCGATACAGATGACCAATGCGATAGCGGCCTGCGGTGCTGGGTTCGAGTTCAAAACCCAGATAGCGCGTGGTGTACACCCGCGGCATGGCGCGTGTCGGCGGGCCGTTGACACCGGTGTGTGAAGCGTTGAGCTCACCGATCATTTCGTTGGCGAGATCGTACACGTCTTCGTTCGTGCCGACGTAGCGGAGCAGCGGCTTGTAGCGCGACTTGATCGCGTCCCAGTCCTTGCCGTGCATCTTCTCATCGTAGAAGCGGTACTTCATCACACGCCACGATTCTTCAAACAGTTGCGTCCACTCGGCGCGGCGATCGATGCGCACGGGGAATGAAAACGACACGTTTTCGGCCCGCTGCGGTGTGGCCATCACGAGTTTGCTGATCTCGCTGCCCGGCGCGGCGGCGCCGCCTTCACCATCACCACCGCGCGCCGGCCGACGATAGAAGATCGCGCGGCGATCCGCGGTGGGTACCATGCCGGGGTACGTGCCGCCCGCAATGCGTCGGCGATTGAGTCCGTCGATGCCGATGGAGAACAATCCCGTATTCGGATTGTCGGCTTCTGCAGGAGCGGGCGCCGGCGCACCACCGCCACCAAAGCCGCCTCCGCCCACGGTGAAGGTGATGGTGCGTCCGTCACGCGACAGGAAAAATGCGCCGGCCGCATTGGGTCCACGCGTAAGCTGAATGGCGCGCCGAGCGATACCGTCGGCGTCGATGCGCACGGCGAGCGTGGCTGGCGACGCGGCGGCAGGTGCCGCAGGTACAGGCGCGCCTGCGGCTGCCGCGCCCGTTGAATCCGTACGCTCTGCACGCGCCCCATTGCCACCAGCCGCGCGCCGCTGCCGTTCACGCACCAGCGGATCGTTGGGATCGTCGGTGAGTTTGGCGAGTGACACGACAAAGAGTTGCGCCACGCCGTTGTCGCGCGACGACGTAAACACCACGTGGCGACCATCGGGCGTGATCATGCCGTTCGTGTCGTTGAACGGATTCTGCGTGACGTTCACTTCTTTCTTCGCGCGAATGTCGAACACGAAGACGTCCGCGTTCTGATCGTCGTCACGCTTGGTGTAGCTGATCCAGTTGCCGTCGGTCGTGTACGTGCCGATGGTGAAGCCGCCGGCCTGATTGTACGCCAGTTCACGCACGGCACCGCCCGCAGCATCCACCTCCCACAGACGATTCGCGCCCGTGTACGCCAGCTTCTGCGAATTGGGCGCCCACGTGAGATCGGCCTTCACCGATGCCTGCGTGGTGACCTTGCGGCGCTGTCCCGCGGCGATGTCAAAGATCCAGACTTCTTCGTCGCCTGACTCATCGGAGATATACGCGACGCGCCGGCCATCGGGACTCCATGTCTGCGAGCGCTCGCGCCACGGCGACGCGGTTACCTGCGTCTTTTCACCGACACCGGTTTCGGTGGGCACGATCATGATCTCGCCGTGAAAATCCACCGCGAGATAGTCGCCGGACGGTGACGGCGTGAAGCCGTCCGCGCGATTGGTGGTGGTGAGCACGTCGACACCGTTTTCTTTGCCGTCAAACGCCATGCGAATGGCCAGCTTCTTCGGCGTGCCCGAGGGCACATCGACTGTCCATAGGTCGAAATCGTTTTCGTAGATCAGATGACGCCCATCCGGCGAGATGGCCGGAAACTGTACGCCATCGTCCTTATGCTTCGTGACCTGCTGCGGGGCACCACCGGTAGGCGCCACGCGCCAGATGTTGAACGTGCCGTCACGTTCGGAGGCGAAGTAGATGAGACCATCGGCGCCCCACATGGGATGCACATCGTGCGTGGCACCCTTGTACGCCTTGAGATCGGTGTCGGTGATCTCGGTGATTTCGCCACTCTTCAAATCCTGCACGGCGATATCGGCGTTGCTGTTGCCGCGATAGCCCTTGCGCCAGTAGCTGGGCAACGTGCGGTTGAACGCGATCGCGGTGGCATCCTGTTTGATCATCCCCGATCGACCGAAGTCCATCGACATCGGGCGCGGCGCCGACCCGTCGAGCGTGATGCGATACAGCGGGGAACCGAACGGGTGTGTGCCACGGCCACTGCTGAAGACGATTTCACGTCCGTCCGGCGTCCAGTAGAGCGCCTGGTCATCGCCCGAATGCCAGGTGAGTTGCCGAGGCTCACCGCCGCCCGATGGCATCACATACACATCGTTGTTGCCCAGACGATTGCTGGTAAACGCAATCCATTTTCCGTCCGGCGAAAAGCGCGGCATGATATCGCGCGCCACGTTGGCCGTCAGACGTCGCGGATTGCTTCCGTCCGCATCGGCGATCCAGATATCGTCCTGATACGTGAACGCAATCGTGCCATCGTTGGCGATGTGCGCGTATCGCGCAAACTTGACAGGCTCCGGTGCCTGCGCCGAAAGTGACGACGAAGCAAGGATGGCCGCGGCAGACGCGGCCTCGAGGAAAAGGCGGCGAGCCAAGCGCATTGGATGCGGGGCTAAGGGACGGGACAGCGAACGCGTCAAACGTGCGGACTGCGGCGCGATGGCGCCAGTACAATCACCCAGCGCTGGCTCTCAGCGAGGCGCGCCGTGGAGCAGTCGCGTGGCCACTGCCGCATCGAGCACACGGTAGGCCGGCGCGTAGGCGCGCTCGAAGGCGGTCGAATGGTGCACCGCATCAAACCCGGTGCGCCGTCGCTCGCGAATCAGCGCCACGACGGCGCGTGTATCGCGTGCGGGTGCCATGGCCGTCAGTGCCTGTTCCGCGCAGGCGAACTGCGCCGTGTCACCGCGTGGCCCGTTTGCCGTGACGACAAAACCACGCAGCAGCGCAGACACGTCTCCCCGCTGCGCGAGATACGGACGCAGGTGCACGCGCACGAATTGGCCGGCCGGCGGCAGCGGCTCGATCATCGGCGCGCGATGGGGGCCGGGTTCGGGATGCGTCGGCAATTCGCGAACTTCCCGCGTCATCCACGCCGTCACCGTGGTCGTATCAGGGACCGCGTGTTCGCTGCCCATGATGCCCTGATGCGCGAACTTGTAGAGATCGGCCGCCTCGGCGCGCGGGTATTCACGCCAGTACCCATCGAGTGCGCGGCGCCAGGCGGCGCCATCGCACGCGTGAGATCCCGCCGCGAGCGCGGCGAACAGCAGTGCCGTGATCATCGCTTCAGTCGCAGCCGGCGACGGCGCTTTCCCACTGCACACGCCACCCACCGGCCGCGCGCGTGAGGACCGCCGCGCCCAACGCGACGCCGTCGTCACGCCCGAACAGCAGATGCACGTCCTCCGCGCGGCCCGCCCGAAACGCCAGCAGCGGTTCGGCCACCACCAGTTCCTCTTCACTCCCGGAGGCGCGTTCGTGCCAGGCCACCGTCCACGTCTTGGAGGTGGCACCGGTCTGGTCGATGACCATCACCAGACGCTCCTCGCGCGGCGCGTCCTCCTGATTGATGCGGCGCACCAGGGTGGCCACCACGAACCCCGCGTCGAGTCCACGCGTGCGCCACGCGCGCAACACCACGAACGGCAGTCCGCGGAATGCCGCCACGGTGTCGTTTGGCAACGCCGAGGCCAGTCGGGCAAGATCGATGGCAAGTCGCGCCGAATCGCGCGGTGGCAGTCCTTCGATCGAATCGAGCGCGATGGATGTCACGCGCCCCATCGCGAAGGCGGCGGTCCAGGGGATCATGGGCGCCGCGGCGTCGAACGCGAGTCGCGCCACCGGCCACGCGGTGCACCCGCTGTCGACGGGTGGTGCACTCCCGATGGTCAATCGGGCCGTACCCACGCGTCCGCTTCGCGAAAACAGCTCCACCTGCCCGGCGCCGGAGGCGATCCCGAGTCCGGTGGTGTCTCCCACCGTCAACTCGGTCGCTTCGGGACGGAGCAATGATCCGGCCGACATGCCGCCGTCAACCGTGGGCAGAATGAGGAACGGGCCGGCGTCGACGTTCCACCCGCTGGCGGCCAGCGCCGGCGCATTCGGGATCTCCACGCCAGAATCGCTGACGGCGCGCGCTGAATCGGGCGTATCCACTGCCTTGGTGCGGTCACACGCGACCACGCCAAACGCCACGGCCAGCCCGAGGCCGACGCGCGCGATACGTCTGGCGACCCAAACTACGTCGCGTGACCTGCTGGACAGATGATTGATCGGCACAGACAATAATCTGCCCAGGTTCACTCCCCAATACGAGACTCCCTATGGCCAATGGCCAGTCGTCCTCCCGCGGCTTCCTGAACGCGATCGGCCTGCACCGACCGGAACTGCGCGCGTGGGCGATGTATGACTGGGCCGTGTCATCCATGCAGACGGTCATCTCGACCGCCGTCTTCCCGATCTTCTTTGTGCAGGTCGCGGCGGTGGGTCGTACGGAAGCACAGGGCACCGAAGCGCTCGGGTATGCCAATACAGCCGCTGCGGTGCTCATTGCCGTCCTGGCGCCGATCCTTGGCGCCATCGCCGACTTCAAAGCGGCGAAGAAGCGATTTCTGGTGGGATTCATGCTGTTGGGGGTCACCGCCAGCGCCTGCATGTTTTTCATCGCGCACGGCCAGCTCCTCTTTGCCTCGATCCTGTTCATTCTCTCGATGGCCGGCGCGTCGGGCAGCATGACGTTTTACGAATCGCTGCTGCCGCACATCGCCACCGAAGACGAGATGGATCGGGTATCCACCGCGGGATACGCACTCGGATACATCGGCGGTGGACTGCTGCTGGCGCTCAACGTTGTGTGGATCACCAACCCGGCGCTGGTTGGTCTGCCCTCCGGTGAAAATCTCACCAATGCGCAGGCGACGTTGCCCACACGACTGGCGTTCGTGTCCGTCGGCATCTGGTGGCTGCTGTTTTCGATTCCCGTGCTGCGGCGTGTGCCGGAACCGCCACGCACCATCGAAGCCGACGAAACCAGCACCGCCAATCCGTTGCGTGTCGCGTTCTCCCGACTTGGCGAGACGCTGCGCGAATTGCGCAGCTACAAACAGGCCGCGCTCGCGATGCTGGCATTCACGATCTACAACGACGGCATTCAGACCATCGTCAAGATGGCCGCCGCGTTCGGCAACGAGCTGCACATCCCCCGCAAAGACCTCATTCTCGCCATTCTGCTGGTGCAGTTCATCGGCATTCCGTTTGCCTTTGCCTTCGGTGCCCTGGCCGGAAAACTGGGCGCGAAGGGATCGATCTTTCTCGGCCTGGTCGTGTACACCGGCATCTGCATCTATGCGTACGGGATCACCACGACCAAAGAGTTTTACGGTCTCGCCTGCATGGTGGGACTGGTGCAAGGCGGCACGCAGGCGCTCAGCCGTTCGCTCTTCGCCAACATGATTCCCAAACACAAGAGTGGTGAGTTTTTCGGCTTCTACTCCGTGTTCGAGAAGTTTGGCGGCATTCTCGGTCCGCTCGTCTTCGCCATTGCAGTCGGACAGGGCGGAAGCAGCCGAGTGGCGATTTTGTGGGTCATCGCCTTCTTCGTCGTCGGTGGTGCGCTGCTGGCGTTCGTGAATGTCCCCGAAGGCGAACGTGCGGCGCGTGCGGCCGACGCGAACGCCAAAGTTTTGCCGGCCTGACGCGACGCGCCCCCGCGACGCCGCCGCCCATGCTGTATGAAGCTCTCAAGCCCATCGTGGGCGTCGCGCTGCATTGGTACTACCGCTCGCTGAGCACGGCCAACCTCGATCGCATTCCGCGTGAGGGGCCGGTGTTTCTTGCCGCCAACCATCCAAACTCACTCACCGATGCGATGGTGGTGGGCTGGACATCGCCGCGGCGCGTGCGCTACACGGCCAAAGCGACGCTGTTCGGCAATCCACTCGCCGCGCGGTTTCTGCGCGCCGTTGGGGTCATTCCGTTGCGCCGAGCGGCCGATGAACAACGCACTCGCGCGGCGGACGGTGGGGAGCTGGTGAATGGCGACAAGGTGGCACCCACCGCGTCACTCCCCGATGCCTCGCGCAACGCCGCGTCGTTTTCCGCCGTCGCCGACGCGCTCGAGGACTCGGCCTGCATCGTCGTGTTTCCCGAAGGGAAAACGCACGATGAGCCGTACATGGCGCCGATCAAAACCGGACTCGCGCGCATGGCGCTGATGGCGCGTGATGAGCGCGGTGTGCGCGGCATTCGCATTGTGCCCGTCGGTCTGCTCTTCGAACGGAAGGAAGAACCGCGCAGCCGTATTCTCGTGCAGGTCGGAGAACCGATCGACCTCGATCGCGTCGGGAGTGGCGCCACGACGGTGGCGACGCTGACCGAGCTGATCGAACAGCGTTTGCGCGCCGTCACACTCAACTTCGAGAATCAGGCCGACGCCGAACGGATCGCGTTGCTGTCCGAAACGCTGGTGGCGCTCGTGGAGCCCGAAACGAGTATCACCGACGGGGCACCACCACTGGCGCGCACGATGGCCGTGGTGCGCCGCATCGAGCGCGCGCACGGTGTGCTCCGTGCACGCGGTGACGACGCGATCATCCGGCGCATCGATGTCTTTGAAGGGCGGCTTCGCGCCTTTCGCGATCGTCTCGCCGAGGAAGTCATCGACGTCCATGATCTGCGCATCGATCTCTCCGCCACACTGGGTGCGCGGTTTGTGGTCCGTGAGCTGCTGATCGCGGCCGTCATGCTCCCCGTCAGTGTCTGGGGACGCATCACACACATCGTGCCCATCCGGCTGGCGCGCGCGCTCGCGCTTCGGAATGTGCGTGCGCGAGACGAACCGCCGATGCGCACGTTTATCGTGGGACTCGTCCTGGTGCTGGCCACGTACGTGGCGCTGACAACAGCAGTCGCGGTGGCGTTCGGTCCGTGGTGGGCCCTGCTCTTTCTCGCCACGCTGATTCCGTCGGCGTCGAGCGATCTGCGCTACGGCGACCGGGTGCGTCGGGCCCGCGGGCGGGCGCGGGCGTTCCGGCGTTTTCGGGCGGTGCCTGCGCTTCAAGCGGCCCTGTTGGCCGACGCCGACTTTCTTCGCAGCGAAGCGGGCGCGCTCGAGCAACTGTCGCTCGCCTAGTACTCCGCGGCGGGCGGCGATTCGGCGGTCAACTCGCCGGGGGTGGACGCTGCGGGATCGGCGTCGGCGATCAGCATGGCATCGTGCGGGGGATACACGGGACCGCCCAGATCCCAATGCCACGCTTCCCGGCGAATAGCCGTTCTCGGATCGCGGAGCGGTTTGTATTGGAGGCGAAAGGCCGGAATCCCCATGGACTCGCCGTACGCGAGCAGGCGATCGCGATCGGTGCTCACCAGGTGCACCATCGGTCGGCCCAGCCACAGATGCCGATGCAGCCAGAGTCCGCCGTCCATCGCGTGAATCATTCCCGCCTTGCGCTGCCGGAATTCACGGGCGCCCGCGGCACGCGTTACGGCCCGAATGCGCTGCTGGCGTCGCGCTCCGTCGGGGTCTTCGGCAATCGGCGGCAGGTGCTCGTCAGCGTGATCGGACATGCTGACATTCTAACCGCCAACGTGGCGGTTACTGACAGGCCACCTGCCCTTCGATCGTTGCGGGGGCCAGTGGGGCCGCCTGTCCGTAAAAGACGGCGCAGGTCAGCGGGAAGGCGGCCGGGTGGGTCGTCGTGGCCGACCAGCCACGCCCATCCGCTTCGACAATCGAGAGCACGACCCCGTTGGACGGCTTGAAGTTCAGCGAGCCAATGACGGTGGTGTAGGTCTCGTTGTAGTAGAAGTAGTCTTCCTGGACTGACGACAGGTTCTTGAGGTCGCTCTTGAGCGACGCCGCGTACGCCTTGCCCTTGGTCTGGGCAAACTTCGGAATCGCGATGGCCGCAAGGATGCCAATGATCACCACAACCATCAGCAGTTCGATGAGGGTGAAGCCTCGAGTCCGGCGCACGTTTGGCATACTGATTCTCTGTCGAAAGCTCGGGTCGTCGGAGTCGGTTGGACCGACCGGCGAGGAAACAGCCCCGCCCACTGGAGCTTTCCTAAGGCACGGTCAGTGCCGCGCCGCACATAGATTGCCAACTCATTGTCAATCAACAGCTTAGAGATTTGTTAGATTGCTTTCACGTGGGACCGAAGTCTCGCAGCCCTCTTAATTCCATGCAAAGTGCGAGAGCGCACGCCGTGAGGATGCGGGCCGGGACCGTACCAAGCCCCGACCCGCGTTGGCTCACGACTTGGCGGCGACCCAGTCCCGGCCCAGTCCCATTTCCACCAGCAGCGGCACGTTGAGGGTCGCCGCCCCCTCCATCTCCACCTTGACCATGGTGCGGACGGCGGACTCTTCGCCGGGGGCGACCTCGAACACCAGTTCGTCGTGCACCTGCAGCAGCATGCGCGAGGCGAGCTGCTGGGCCGCGATCACGTGATGGATACGGATCATGGCGATCTTGATCAGATCGGCCGCCGAGCCCTGAATGGGCGCGTTGGCCGCCACCCGCTCACCGAAGGCGCGCATGTTGAAATTGCGTTCCTTGAGTTCGGGGATGTAGCGGCGGCGCTTGAACAACGTTTCCGCGTAGCCGCGCTGTTTGGCATCGACCACACACTGTTCGAGAAACGCCTTCACGCCGGCGAAGCGTTCGAAGTACGTCTCGATGAACATCTTCGCTTCGGCGTGCGGAATCTTGAGCTGCCGCGAGAGCGCGTGCGCTCCCTGCCCATAAATCGTCGCAAAGTTGATCGTCTTCGCGCGGGCGCGCATCTCGCTGTTCACGTCGGCCAGATCGACCCCAAAGATGATCGCCGCCGTCTGCCGGTGAATGTCACCGCCGGCCTTGAACGCCGACACAAACGCGGGATCGCCCGAGAGATGGGCGAGCAGTCGCAGTTCGATCTGGGAGTAGTCGGCGGATAAGAGTTGCCACCCGTCGCGCGCCACAAAACCGCGGCGAATCTCCCGCCCGAGTTCACGGCGAATGGGAATGTTCTGCAAGTTCGGATCGGCCGACGACAGACGGCCCGTGGCGGCCACGGTCTGCTGATACGACGTGTGCAGCCGATGATCGCGCGGATTGACCATGCGCGGCAACGCGTCGATGTAGGTGCCTTCGAGCTTGAACAACTCGCGGTACTCCATCAACAACGTCGGCAACGTGTGCCCTTCTTCGGCCAATTCCTGCAACACACTGGCATCGGTGCTGGGGCCCGTCGCTGTCTTCTTTTTGACCGGGAGCCCGAGTTTTTCGAACAGGATCACACGCAGCTTGGGGTTGGAGTTGATGTTGAACTCCTCACCCGCCTCTGCGTAGATAGCCTGCTCCACCTTTTCGCGCTCGGCGCGAAAGCGCGTCTTCAGCGATTCAAACCACGCCAGGTCGATGGCGATGCCTTCCCATTCCATCTCGGCGAGGACTTCCACCAGCGGGACTTCCATGTCCGCCAGCAGGTCGCGCATGCCGTGCTCGACCAGCATCGGTTCGAAGATGGCGCGGAGCCGCATCGTGACATCGACATCTTCGCACGAGTAGTCGCGCGCGGCGTCGACCGGCACCACACTGAACGGCAGCTGCGCACGTCCCTTCCCCACCAGCTGCTCATACGACGTCATCGTATGGCCCAGCATCTCGAGCGCGAGCATGTCGAGACCGTGTGAACGCCGGCCCGGATCGAGCACGTAGCTGGCCAGCATCGTATCGAACTCGAGTCCCGCCACGGTCACGCCAGCGCCGCGCAGCACCAGCACATCGTACTTGGCATTCTGCGCGATCTTCTTGACCGATGCGTCTTCCAACATCGCACGCAGTGGCGCCACCTCGGCGCTCTGGAACGGTGGAAGATTGACCGGGGCTGTTGCACCGGCGCTGATGCGGCGCCCGGCAAGCCCCCCTTCGCCCGAGAGGAGCGCCAGATTGCCGCTCCCATCATCGCCGCGATGGCCGAACGGCAGGTAGTACGCCTCGCCCGGTGCGACGGCGATCGACAACCCCACGAGATGCGCACGCAGCGCATCCACGGCGACGGGCGAATCCACATCGGTGATCGTTTCCGTGTCGATCGCGATGTACGGCACCTCGCGCACGCGCGTCAGCAGCGTGTGCAGCCCGTCGAGTGTATCGATGGTCTGGTACGTCGCATCCGCCAGCACCATCACACCGCTGTCACTGGCGCGAACGCCAGGCGCATCCGGACGCCCGGGTACTCCCGGTGTCGTCAGCGGCGCACTCCCCGGCGCCGATGCGCCGGACGCCCCGCTTCCGGACGGTGTGTCGCTCGTGGTCGTCGTGACTGTCGCGTCGGCGCCGCCCAGATCCTTGAGCATCGAGGTGAACTCGAGCTCGAGATACAGATGACGCAACTGCTGCGTGTCCGGCGCATCGACCTTGAGTTTGGCCGGGTCGAATTCCACCGGCACATCGCAGTGAATCGTGACCAGCTGTTTGGACAGACGTGCCGTGTCTGCCAACTCCAGCAATGCCTCACGCGGCCGTTTCTTGGTGATCTCCGCCGCGTGCGCGAGGATCTCTTCCAGCGGGCCGAACTGCGCAATCAATTCCTGCGCGGTTTTTTCGCCGATGCCTTTGACACCCGGCACGTTGTCCGATGTGTCGCCCACCATCGCGAGATAGTCCACCACACGGTCCGGCGCCACGCCGAGCCGCTCGCTGCCGTTCTCGACGCTCACCCACGACTCTTCCACACTCGCCGGACCGCCGCGGCCAGGATTGAGCAACCACACACCAGGCCGCACGAGCTGCTGAAAGTCCTTGTCGCCGGAGACGATGACCACATTCATCCCGGCCTCGACGCCTTTCTTGGCGAGCGTGCCGATCACATCGTCGGCTTCAAAGCCGGGCACAGCCAACACCGGGATCTGGTACGCGGCCAGCAACTGCAGGATGCGCTCCAATCCCCGATCGAAATCGGCCTGCAATTCGTCGGTCAGCTTTTCGCGCGTCGCCTTGTAGTCGGGATACAGGTCATCGCGAAACGTCGCACCGGAGTCGTGCACCCACGCCAGCAGTTCCGGTTTGTGCGTGTTGAGCAGCCGCTTGAGAAAGTTGGCAACGCCCCACGCGGCCGAGGTGTTCTCACCGCGGCTCGTCGACAGCGGCCGGGACAACAGTGCAAAAAACGCGCGATAGATCAGCGCGTAGCCGTCGATCAGAAAGAGCCGCGGCGCCGTGGGTTTGGTAACGCCACTCACGGCTGCTGCGAGAGCTTGCGCCGAACGGCGTTTTCGAGCTCGGCGCGCTCGGAGGTGCCGAGGCGCCAGCGACCAAAGCCCGTCTGATCGATGAAGACCAGCTGCACCCGAATCGTCCGGTATTCCCACACCTGCTGACGCACGCGGGCATTCGGATCCTGCAAGCCCGAGTCATACACGTTGTCGGGATCGCCCAACGCGACGAAGGCCGTGCCACGATCCGTCTGCCATCCGACCGGCCCATCATCGCGGAAACGCTGGTTGGCCAGTCGAATGCGCGCGAAGTAGTCGCGCAGACCTTCATGCTCCGTGGTGCCCGGCACCGGATCGGTGTCCTTGAGAAACGCGGTCCACGCTTCGGACCGTTGCGCAGGGGTGGCATCGCGCAACGGTTTGAGTTTTTCCGTCGACGCGAAGTAGCGCAGGTAGTTCAACATCTCATCGAACGAGGCGATCGGCAGGTCGTCACCCAGACTGACCAGCAACCGCGTGCGGGCCGTATCGGTACGTCCGGCGGCGGTCACGGTGAAATTCGAAACGCCGACGCCAAGACGGGTGACCGGAACCGGGACGGTGGCGCTCCGCACTCCGGCGCGCTGCGTCAGTTCGACGTTCGACGTCCAGAGTTCCAGATCGGCGTCACCGGAGATACGCACGTTGACGGACGCGGGCGCATTGGGGCCGACCGCTTCGACGTAGATCGGCAGCACGGTGTCGCTGCCAAAGGTGACCATGCTGCGGGGCCGCGCCACCAGGCGCGGCAGCGAATCGACCGAGGTGCGTGCAATGGCTTCGTAGACGGCCACTGGCGTGCCGATCGCGCCATCACGCAGCCGTGGCACTTCCAGCGCCACCTCTTCGGCGGCGGCGCGCAGTCCGGACTCGTCCTTGATGGCCATCGCCAGTGTGTAACGACCTGGCGCGAGACGCATGTACTGCTGCCAGATGATGCTTTCGTCGGTGCGGGACGTTTCGCGGAAGGTGGGGACACGCACCGTTTCGCGCGCGTCCACCTGAGCGGCGACCGTTGTGCCACGACGCGCCTCGACCTTCACCGAATACTCGGCTGCGTACCGATCGCCTTCGCGGGCGAACATCAGTGCGCGCGAGGGCATGGAAACCGCCAGCAGCACCAACGTGGTGTCTGCCGATGGCGCCGTGAGGAACGACACGGATGCCACAAAGGGAATCGTGCCGGTTCCGGCAATCAGTCCCATGCCGCGAAACAATCGCTGCATTTCGGCTGCGCCCGTGGCGCCGGCAACCGGCGCGCCGGATTGTGTACCCGGAATCGGCGGCCCCCCGCCCGTTGGCGAGCCCACGGCACGATTACCCGCGCACGCCGTCTGAAGCAGCACGGCGGCAGACATCGCCACCGCTGCGCGCAAGACGCGGGAATGCCGCGGCAGACGCGAGCGCGGAGTCCAACCTGACGAAAGAAAGTTCATATCGGATGATTTCTGTCTTGCACGTGGCTGCTTTCCGGCGTTAGGTTCGCCCCGTGGCTATCGAGACGTTAGTCGGAACGACGCTGGCCGGCTATACGATACGCGGAAAGGTCGGCGAAGGCGGGACGTCGACGGTCTTTCGGGCGGATCATACCAAGCACGGAACCGTCGCTCTCAAGGTGCTTCGTGAGAAGCTGCAGCACGATAAAACCGCTGTCGCGCGATTTTTGCGCGAGGCGCAGTTTGGCGCACGAGTAGAACACCCCAACATCATCCGAACCCTAGACTACGGGCAGGAAGAGGGGCGCTACTACCTCGCCATCGAGTGGGCCAGCGGCGAGATCCTCGACAAACACGCCGACAAGTCGGGCCCGCTTCCCTGCAAGGAAGTCGGCGAAATCATGGCGCAGATCTGCAGCGCCGTGCAGGCCGCCCATGACGTCAACATCGTCCATCGCGATCTCAAACCCGAGAATGTGATGTATGATCCGGCGACGCATGTGGTCAAGCTGCTCGACTTCGGCATCGCTGCTGACACCGAAGCGTCGCCCGACCAGCGCCTCACGCGAGCCGGGTTTTTTGTCGGCACGCTCATGTACGTGGCCCCGGAAGCCCTCTCAGGCGAGCTGGTGGGACCGGCCGCCGATCAGTACTCCCTGGCCACAATCGCGTACTACCTGCTCTGCGGGGTGCTGCCCTACACGGGCAAATCGCCGCGCGAGCTCTTTTCCCAGCTGCTGACGCAGCCTCCCATCTCGCTCAACAAGGCCAAACCGTCCCTGACGTTTCCCGCGTCAGTGGAGGCGGTGATCATGAAGGCGCTCTCCAAGCAGCCGGGCGACCGATACCCTTCGGTGAGCGCGTTCTCGGATGCCTTCAGTGTCGCCGCGCAGGATTGCGGCAAAGCCGGCAACGCGACCCCACCCCCGCCGGCGGAAGAGCCCAAGAGCGGGTTGATGGGGAAGATGCGAGGGCTGTTCGGGCGCGGCTGACGCCGAGAGCAACGAGCTTTCGGCGCCAGTCCCGTGGCATCTGCCATTTCCTCTCCACTGCACGTGACCGATACCACCATTTCGACGTTGACCGCCCTGCTGGCCGAGCGCTCGGCCAAGCGGGGCGATTTCGTACTGGCCTCTGGCCGACGCTCCTCGCTGTACGTGGACTGCCGGCTGACCACGATGAGTCCCGAGGGCCAGCTTCTGATCGGGCGCGCCGCACTTGCCGCCCTGCGCGGGTCGGGGTGGACCTTCGACAGCGTCGGCGGTCTGACGCTAGGCGCGGACCCCATCTCATATGCCATCGCGCACGCCAGTGCATTGGCCGCCGAACAGGGTGACGGTGCAATGGTTCGGTCCTTTACCGTCCGGAAAGAAGCCAAGCAGCATGGCACCGGAAAGCTGATCGAGGGACCGTTTGCGCCGGGTGACCGGGTGGTCGTGGTCGAAGACGTGATCACGACGGGCGGGTCGGCGCTCAAAGCGGTCGAGGCCGTACGGGCGGCGGGCGGCACGGTGGTGGGCGTGCTGGCGCTGGTCGACCGCGAAGAAGGTGGCCGTGAGGCGATCGAAGCCGCCGGATTGGCGGTGCTCGCACTCGTCCCAGCCACCGCCCTGCTGGCACAGATGCCCCCGGCCTGATCACGGCGAAGCGCTGGGCGCGAGACGCAGCTCGAGACGCAGCGCATATCGCCTAGCGCGATACGCAGCACGGGCATGAGGCGTCAGTAGTGACAGCATGCTCACGCACCCGACCTCCGCCGTTGCCGACGTCCGCGCGCTCTTCGAGGAAGAGCGTTCGAAGGACATGGCCACCTTCAGAACGGCCGCTCGTCGGCGCTTCTGGAGCACGATCTTTATTGCCGGCGTTCTGATTGCCGGCCTTCGGCTTGGACTCGCGGACGTTTCACTATCCGCGGTCATGGCGACTTTTTGTACGGCCGTCGCGATGAACTGGCTGTTGTCGGCGATCGGCGTGCGCGAGCGATGGTATCGCTGGTGGCTGCGGTACGTGTTTGCGGTATTTGACACGCTGCTGATCAGCAGTGTGGTGTATCTGTTTGGCTCGCCGGTGCTGGTGCTGACCTACATCCTTGCGATCGTGCCGTACTCGTTCGATCGAGGGCCGTCGCTGGGTTATGTCACGACGGCGTCGTCGGTGGCCGGCTATCTGGGCGCGAGCTATGCCTACGGATACGTCCATCCCGACCGCGCCGTGCCGTGGCCGCAGGTCTTGCTGGCGGCGGCCCTGTTGCTGGTGGTGGCGCAGCAGGTGATCCAGATGCCGTCCCGCCTGATCACGCGCATCCGCAAGACACGCGAGCGCATGGCCCAGGTGGAGCGCGGTGAACTGCACGCACGGGCGGACGCCCGACACGCGGATGAACTGGGGTTTCTCGAACGCAGCTTCAACCGCATGCTCGATGAGCTCACCCTGCTCATCGAAACGGTGCAGAACGAAGCCGACGAATTGGCGGCCGTGGCGGCGCAGGTGCACGCGGCGGCCAACATGCTCGAGCGGCGGGCTGGTGATGTCGCATCGGGCGCCGAATCGTTGAGCCAGGGATTGTTTGCGCAGCGCGAACTGACGGCCGATGGGTTGTCGGTGGGTCGCGAGGCGCTGGGCACGGCGGAAGCCACGCGTGAAACCGCCGAGCACATGGCGCGCGACGCGAAAACCGTCGATGAGGTGGCCGTCGCCAGTCGGGAAGCGATCGAGCGCGCCGCGCAGACGCTGGCGCGCGTTGGGACGGATGTTGGCACCTCGGCCGAACGCGTGCAGCGCCTGGCGCCGGCCTCCGAACGGGTGGGCGACTTCGTGGCGACGGTCTCGCGCATTGCGCGGCAGACCAACCTGCTGGCGTTGAACGCCGCCATCGAGGCCTCACGCGCCGGCGATCAGGGTCTGGGATTCTCGGTGGTTGCCGACGAGATCCGCAAACTGGCCACCGAAAGCGCGCAGGCCGCGAAAGTGATTGCCTCGACCGTTCAGCGGGTGCGCGACGACATCAGCGACGCGGTCCAGTCGATGGACATGACGGCGCGCGAAGTGAGCGATGCGGAGACGATTGCCCACGACGCGACGCGGGCGCTGTCCGTCATGGTGGATGGCATCGCGCGTATCGCCCAGCAGAGCGACGCGGTGTCATCGCTGGCGCACACGCAGGCCACACTCGCCGCTGGAGCACTCACGGCCTTTGACACGCTCGATGCGTCAGCAGCGCATGCCGCGGGGAACGCCCGGTCGGCGGCTGACGGCGCGTTGGCACAGCGCACGAGTATCGCGGACTTGTCACACAGTGCGGCGCAGCTGTCGCAAGCGGCGGCGCGCATGCGTGCGGTGGCGCAGCGACATACGTCGGAATTTGCCGTGATGACGGCCGGCGCTCGCGGCGAGACTCGGCCCGAGCCGTCGGGCGCGGCGGCGCACGAGACACCGTCGGGCACCGACCCGTCGAGCGTCACGGGGCATCGCGCAGCACGCTCCATTGCGGCGTGACGGCAAACGGTTCGAAACGCAGCAACGTCTCACGGTGGGGCCGCACGAGCTGCTCGCAGAACACGTCGAGCATGCCGTCGCCGTCGAACTGTCGCCGGAATTCCATGGGCGTGCAGGCCATGAGCAGTCGGACATGCCGCGAGAAACTCTGCGCCGACGAATACTCGAGATGGTTGGCGACATGCGTGATGCTGAGGCCGGGGTTTTCAAACAGCCGTGCAGCGCGCACGAGTCGCGCGAGCGCGAGATACCGTTTGGGGGCGGGTAGCTTCACGCGAAAAAAGCGGCTCATGAAGGTGCTGGGCACCACGCCATTGGCACGTGCGATCTGCTGCACCGTCGAGATGTGCATGGCGGACAGGAAGATCGCCTCGAAAAAGCGGTGGCAGTCGGGCGGCGCCCCAGCCAGCTCCTCGCGAATGCGAGTGACGGCGCGTTGTTCGATGACATCGCCGAATTCATCGACCACCAGTTGACGCAGTTCGCGCCACCCCTTGGGATCGCGGGCATCGACGAGGGCGCGCACGCCTTGTTGGCCGAGTGCCAGGAGTGCCTGTGTGGTGCGTGGCTCGGTGACGGTCAGCAGCGCGACGGCCGGCACGCGCGGAAACTCACGCACCAGCCGGGCCATCTGGGGCGCGTCCTGCGTCTGGTAGCGCGCCACAGAGACGAGGACGGCCGAGACGGCGCGCGTGCGCAGATCGACCATCAATTCATCGAGGGACTCGCGATGCAGTGCGACATAGCAGCCGTGCCCGGCGGCGTCGACGCGCTGCCGTTCCATCGGCGTGAGCAGGGTGGCAACCGCAGAGTACGCGGCGCGGGTACGTCCGTGATGCGCCGCGTGTGCCGGTGGTTGGCCGGCGACGCCATAGCGTACGATGTCGCGTGTCATGGATCGTCCTCGTGATCGTCGTGTGGAACCGGAGTCGCTCCGGCTGATGTGTGACGATATGAGGCGATGTCAGCAGCGCGTCACCGCGTGGCGCGGAAAGAGCGGGCACTTCGCCGTCGCCGCGCGGTATATTGCAGCACGGGAAGTTGTCGGCCGGACGGTCGCGATGTGTGGCGCTTCGGCGCTGTGCACCGAGGAAAGTCCGGGCTCCACAGGGTAGACTGCCAGGTAACGCCTGGGCGCATGCGGCGTGAGCGGTATGCGACGGACAGTGCAACAGAAAACAAACCGCCGCCGTGCAAACGGCGGTAAGGGTGAAATGGTGGGGTAAGAGCCCACCGCGTCATCGGTAACGGTGACGGCTCGGTAAACCCCAGTCGGAGCAAGGCCAAATAGGCGGCGAGAGACGGCCCGTCTCGACAACGGTGCTTCACGGCATCGAGCCGCGGGTAGGCTGCTGGAGCGTTCGGGTGACTGAACGCCGAGAGGAATGACCGTCCGGTATGTAGGCGCGCAAGCGCACGCATGCTGACAGAACCCGGCTTACAGGCCGACAACTTCCCCCCTCTTTTTGCAGGTGTGCGTTGCACGATCTCTGGCGCGCACGTGTGGTCTGGACGTGATCTCCTTTCCTCTCGCACGGCGTTGCCCGCTCACCTGATGGTGTCCACTCGTCGCACGGTTTTCGGCGGTGTCGCGTTGCTGACGGCCGCGTCCGTGTTCGCCGCATGTGCCGGCCCGGTGGCCGCGCCGCGCATGCCAACGCCGGAACCTCCGGTGCCGGTCGTCACGGTTCCGGTTGTGCCGTCGGTCACGCGATACGCCATTCCCTCGCTGGTCACGGATACGCGCTACCGCGTGCGCAGCGAGACACAGCTCGAGCGCGACAGTGCCGGTCGGCGTGATGTCCAGAAACTTGCCGGCTCAGCCGACGCTGTCGTGCGCCTTCGCCGTACGCCGAACGGCGGTTTTCAGGCCACCGGACGACTGATGGCGTTCAGCATGCAATTCGCACTCAGCAACGCGCCGATTGCACTCGACAGTTTGCGGTTTGAAGCGGTGCTGGATGCCCAGGGGCTCCGGGTGGTCATGCAACCGCCGCTGGCGAACGAATGCGATCGCGCGGAAACGGGCGCACTGGCGATGGTGCGCGATGTGCTGCTGCGCGTGCCCGGCTCGCTCACGGTGGGAGAAACGTGGAGCGACAGCACGGTGCAGATCTTGTGTCGTTCGAGTGTCCCGTTGGTGGTGCGAACCAACTCGTCATACGTCGTCACCGGCACCGAGCGTGGCAGCGACGGCGAGCAGCTGGTGATCCGGCGCACCAGTACGACCCGTCTCGAGGGCAAGAGCACCTCCCCGTGGCGATCGGTAGAGGTGATCGGTACCGGCACGGGCACGCTGGATGCGCGTATCTCGGTGCTCAGTGGCGCAGTGCGCCGCATGGAGAATGCGACGGTGCTGACGTTCACCGTAACCGATCGATCGACGCCGGGCGCGGTGCGGGTGCAGAGCGTGGTGCAGCGGGTGAGGCAGACGGCGGAGGGTGGGTAAAGAGGAGGACGTGGAGGGCGCGGAGCTTTGGGTAGGACAAAGGGAAGGAGGAACAGCAACAGGGATCAGGGAGCAGCAACAACGAACCACGGGTTCGCGCCGCCTGCTTCCTGACTCCTGGCTCAGTTCCTCCTTCCCTTTGTCCTTCTCCAAGTCATGCAGCCACGACCACGCCAGTCTTAGTCCATCAAGCGCAGTGGCATCACCAGGCACAAATACTTCGCCGGATCATCCCATCCTTCCGGCTCGATCGTGGCCGCTCGTTCGGGCGCTTTGAACGTGAGCCGCACCTGTTCGGTGGGCATGAAGCGCAGGATCTCGAGCAGATACGTGGCGTTGAAGCCAATGTCGAGCTGATCGCCGTTGTATTGCACGGGCAATTCGTCCTGCGCTTCGCCGAGGTCTGGCGTGGTGACGCTGAACTTCAGCATCCCGGCGTTGAACGACATTTTGATCCGGTGCGTCTGGTCGGACGCGATGACCGACATGCGTTTGAGCGCGCTGGTGAGCGCGGCCTTGTCGGCCAGGCAGTAGCGATCGTTGTCCTTCGGGATCACCTGCTCGTAGTTGGGATACGGTCCCTCGACGAGGCGTGTGAACACCGACGTGAACGGCGAACGGAAGCCCAGGTGGTTGTCGCCGCGCGCGATCTCCAGCTCTTCTTCTGCCGGAAAAAGTCGGCGGATCTGATCGAGGGCCTTGGGGGGCACGATCAAATCGCCTGGCGGGGCCGTGCTGCCCTCTACAGGCAGCTCCATCTTGGCGAGTCGATGTCCGTTGGTGGCCACCATGCGCATGCGATCATCGCGAAGCTCCCACAAGACGCCGTTGAGAATCGGTCGAGACTCTTCGGTGCTGACGGCAAACGCCGTATGGGAAATGAGCTTCTGCAGTTCACCCGACTTGACGCGCCACGAGTCGTTGAAGCGCACGCTCGGGAAGGTCGGGAACTCGTCGCGCGGCAGGCCGAGGAGTTTGAACTTGGATCGACCGCATTCGAGGGTGACGCGCTGTTCACCACTGGCAGAGATCTTGACCGGTGACGGCGGCAACTCGCGCGCGATCTCGCTGAGCTTTTTCGCGGGGATCGTGATGGCGCCGGCCGTTTCGACATCGGCACTGACTTCCGTGCTGACGGCGATATCCAGATCGGTGGCGGACAGACGAATCCCGCGGTCGGTGGTCTCGATCAGGAGATTGGCGAGGACCGGCAACGTTGTCTTGGCCGGCACCGCAGCGGTGACAGCAGCCAGACCTTCTTGGAGTTTCTCGCGCGAGATGGTGAAGCGCATGCCCGGATTGTGGAAGGACTGCTGAAGACTGCTGTTGTTGTTCTTTTAAAGAAAAAACCAGTAGCAGTAGCAGGGGATGTGGGCGTGTCGACAGACGCCGCAAACTACGTCATGCAAACGACTTTCGCCACGCCTTGTGATGTGCATTCGATGTCGAGACGTACCGAATCTCCGCATTCGTCCACGTGGAGGGGGGTGTGGGATGTGGAGTGGTGTGGGCGGCTGGGGACTCAGGTGCCCAATTGTCCGGTTGTCCTCAGGGTTTCCAACATGGTTCTGACCTTGAGCACGCGATCGGCAAACCCGGGTTCGTCGGCCATGTCTTCGGCCACGCGGTCGAGCGAATGGATCACCGTCGAGTGGTCGCGTCCGCCAAAGGCGTTCCCGATTTCGACGAGCTGCAGTGCGAGCAGTTCCCGGCACAGGTACATGGAGACCTGACGGGGGGTGGTGAGCTGTTTGGTGCGGGTCTTGGAACGCAGGCCATCGGGGGTGACCCCCCACTCGCGCGCCACCACCTGTTGAATCGTGGCCACCGTAATCGTGGTCGGTGGCACATCGGGGAATTCGGACGAGGCGCCGCCGCGGAGTTTGTCGCGCAGCGCTTCACGGGCGAGATCGACGGAGATCTCGCGGTGTTTGAGCGAGGCGTAGGCCAGCAGTTTGATGATCGATCCCTCGAGCTCGCGCACCGACGATTTGACGTGCTGGGCGATGAACTCGATGACCTCGTCGGGGATGGTCAGCTCGAGATGATCGAGGCTGGCCTTCTTTCGGAGAATGGCGATGCGGTGTTCGAGATCGGGCGAGTCGATGTTGGCGACCATGCCCCACTCGAAGCGGGACACGAGTCTGGACTCGAGTCCCGGGATTTCCTTGGGCGGTCGGTCGGAGGTGAGCACCACCTGCCGGCCGGCCTCATAGATGGCGTTGAAGGTGTGGAAGAATTCTTCCTGGGTCCCTTCTTTGCCTTTGAGAAACTGGACGTCGTCGACGAGGAGCAGATCGATTTCGCGGAAGCGGCGCCGGAAGTCGCCCATCTGTCCGGTCTGGATGGCGCCGACGAATTCATTGGTGAACTGCTCGGTGCCGACATAGGCGAGTCGGAGCGAGGGCGTGCGCCGCATGAGTTCGTGGGCGATGCCCTGCATGAGGTGCGTTTTGCCGAGCCCCGTGTCACCGTAGATGAAGAGCGGGTTGTAGACCTTGCCCGGCGCCTGGGCGGCGGCCTGCGCGGCCGCGGCGGCGACATCGTTGGACTTGCCGATGACGAACTGGTCGAACGTGTATCGCGGGTTAAGTGGCGTTGATATACGCGATTGCTGCTGCAATACTGGCGCGACAATTGGGGCCGGAGGCGGCTGGACGAACATGTCCATCTGCACCCGTCCGACGCGTTCCTCGTGCACCCGGAAGCGCACTTTGAGCGGATGCCCGAGCGCAACGGGGGCGAAGCCGGTGAGGAGGTCGGCGTGTTTGGACTCGTTCCAGTCCGCAGAGAACTGGTCGGGGGCGCCCACCATGAGGGTATCGCCTTCGACGGCCAGCGCCTCGGTCGGCTCAAGCCAGGTGCGGTACGTCTGCTCCGGGAGCACCTGCCGCGCACGTTGGCGGAGGCGGTCCCAGAGTTCAGCTGGCGAAAGCGACATCAGCGGGGGCGAGGGGCAGAAGAGCGGCGGGGGGCGAAGCTATCCCTTCTGATGTGGACAAGTCAATTGCGTGACGCCCGATAACCATTCGTGAGTGCAGACAAGTCCGGGACGGCGCGCAAATTGTGGCGCGCAACCTTGACCGAAAGCCATGGTATCGCGTATGTTACGAGGCTACACCTCATACCGCACTCAGCACCTTAGAGAATCACCATGGGCAAGCCCACATATCGTCCGCGCAACACGCGTCGTATCCGCAAGCATGGTTTCCGTGCCCGTATGGAGACGAAGTGGGGCCGCGAAGTTCTCAGCCGTCGTCGCCGCAAGGGCCGCAAGCAGATCTCGGTGCGGCTGCCGTCGAAGTACGCTGGCGCCTGATCCCCGTTCGTTTCCGCGTGCGCAACGACTGACGCGCGGAAGCGAGCTCGCAGAGGTTCGGCTACAAGGGAAGCGTGTGCGCACCGCCGTCATGGACGTGCGCGCAATCGCTTCCCTTCGTGCGTCTGTGCGCGTGGGGGTGGTGGTCCCGAAGTACAAACACAATTCGGTCGAACGCAACCGGCTCAAACGGCGGCTGCGGGAACTCATCCGACTCGAGTGGTTGCCGATGCTGCCGTCGATGGACGTGGTCGTGCGGGTCAATCCGCCGGCGTACCAGCGCGATTTTGATGCGCTGCGCGACGAGATGCGACAGGCGGGGCACCGGCTGACGCGACTGGCGCTGCCGGCGCGATCGAATCCGGCGCCGTGACATGACCGTACAGTCATTGAGCCGGGTGCCTCGGGCCGCGTTGATTCTGTTCGTTCGGGGATACCAGCTCACGCTTTCGCCCATCCTGGGCGGATCCTGCCGTTATTATCCATCATGTTCCGCGTACGCCATCGAGGCGCTTGAGCGCCACGGGGCACTCCGCGGAGGGTGGCTGGCGCTGCGACGTATCGCGCGCTGTCATCCGTTCCGGCCCGGGGGATTCGACCCGGTCCCCTGAGGCTGACCTCGATCCAATCATGGAACCACGCCGTATTATCCTCGCTGTCGTCCTGATGGCAGCGGTGCTTGTCGCGACACCGATTCTCTTCCCGTCGCCGCCCGCCACGCCGGACAGTTCGCTCGTCACCGCCGACACCACACGCCGCGCCGATAGCACGGTGACCGGTGACTCGACCGTGGTTGGCAGCAGCGCACCTCTCAGTACCGGTGCCTCGCCCGCCGTCACGGCGACCGCGCCCAATCCCGCCGCCGCATCGGCCATCGCATCCGCTGGTGCAGCTCCCGCTGACTCGGCCACGGCGCAGTCCGCCGTCACGCCGATCGATACCACGGCTGTGTCCACGGCGCGTGCGGTCTACCGGACCAGCAATCGCGGCGCGTCACTGGTGGGCGCCGAGTTGTCGCAATTCGTCGCGCTCAAGGACAAGAGCAAAAAGACGAAGGATCCCGTAGAACTCGCGCAGACCGGCGACCCGTTGCTCACGTTCCGCCTGGTCGTGCCCGGCGACACCGTGCGTTTGGACAAGCAGGTGTTTCGCACAACGCGCGGCGAAGAGAACGGACTGACGACGGTCCGCTACGATGCGACAGTCGCGGCGCGCGCGGTCACCATCACGTATTCGTTTCTCCCGGACAGTTATCGGGTGAATGTGGCCGCGACGGTGTCGGGTGCGGCCGAGAATACATACCTGCTGGTCGATCTGCCCCCGGCGTTTCGGTCGTCCGAGGCCGATACCGCGGAAGACCACAATCACCTCGCGTACGCGTACAAGCGCGATGCCGAAGGGGCGACCGGTGTGGCCTTCAGCTCGCTCGATCCGGGCGAACGGGAAATCGCCGCGGGCCCAATCATGTGGGCGGTCGCCAAAAGCAAATATTTCCTCGTGGGCATGCTCGCACCCGTGGGGAAGCCGGGGTTCGCGGAACTGAATGTCACCGGCGGTGAGCGACGTGGAAAACAGGCCACGCGAGCGCAGGCCACCGCCGTTATTCCATTGATCGGCGGCTCAACGGCGTTCGAGATGTATGCGGGCCCGCAGGAATTCACGCGCCTCGTAAAGATGGGCCGCGAGTTTGAAACGTCGAACCCGTACGGTGGATGGCTGCAGGGCGTCGTGCAGCCCTTCGCCACGATGGTCATCAAACTGCTGCTGTGGATGAAGGCGACGCTGGGTCTGTCCTACGGCTGGATTCTGGTGATCTTCGGCATCGCCGTGCGCATCATCCTCTGGCCGCTCAATCAGAAGGCGATGCGCAGCTCGATGGCGATGCAGCGTTTGCAGCCGGAGATGCAGGCGATTCAGACCAAGTTCAAAGGCGATCCGCAGAAGCTGCAGTCGGAAATGATGCTGCTCTACAAGGCACACGGCATGAGTCCGTTCAGTTCGCTGTCGGGCTGTCTGCCGATGCTCATTCCACTGCCGATCTTCTTTGCGCTGTTCTTCGTGTTCCAGAACACCATCGAGTTCCGCGGCGTGTCGTTCCTGTGGCTGCCCGATATCTCCGTCAAGGATCCGTTCTTCGTGCTGCCGGTGCTGGTGGCGGCCACGGCGATGATCCTGTCGTTCATCGGCATGAAGGGCATCAAGGCCAACGAACAGCAGAAGATGATGATGTACCTGATGCCGGCGATGATGTTGTTCATCTTCTTCAGCATGGCGTCGGGGCTCAACCTGTACTACCTGGTGCAGAACCTCGCGTCGCTGCCACAGCAGTGGCTGATTGCCCAGGAGCGCGGACGCGGTGCCAGCGCGGTGGTGAAGGGATGATGGCGGGATGACACCGGCC